>NZ_DBHIXN010000065.1:0-8995 GCF_057270615.1 Leptotrichia sp. | reverse complement strand
TTGGTTCGAGTCCAACCGGGGACGCCATTTTTTTATGTATAAAATTAATTTTTTTAAAATAGAATTTGTACTAATTTTTATTAATACTAAATCCCATTTAAATAACGAATATATTATAAATCTTTTTAATAGATTAAACCGAATATTTATTTTTAAATTTTAAACGGGGGAATAGTATAAGCTAATATATAAGGAGTTTGGGAGATGAATTGCTTTTTTTGTAAAAAAAAATTGCAAAAAAGGATACACCTATGATACAATTTTTGTATAAAATATTGAAGAAAAGTCATTAAAAATAATATTCAAAATCAAAAGGAGGTGTAATTTCATGAAATATAATTTAGCATTCAAATACAGGATTTATTCAAATATAGAACAGGAATTATTGATAAACAAAACTTTTAGATGTGTTTGTTTTGTCTACAACAAAATTTTGTATATTGCAAATAAAATTTATGAAGAAACTGGGAAAAATAAAATAATTACACCTGCCGGTTTGAAAAGTGATACTATTCCCCATTTAAAAAGCGAACATTTACTTTAATTATTTAAGAATAAATATTAGGTTTAATCTGCTAAAAAGATTTACAATGTATTCGTTATTCAAATGGGGTTTAGTATGAAAATCAATTTTTGAAAGAAGTAGACAGTCTAGCACTTTCAAATGCTCAATTGAATGTAAAACGATTATTTACGAATTTTTTTTAGAAGAGAGCAAAGTTTTCAAGGTTCAAATCTAAAAAGAATAGTGTTAAAAGTTATAAAAATCCAAGTAATGATAAAGTAATAGGACTTGATTTTTCAATGTCTGAATTATTTGTCAGTTCTGAAAATCAAAAGGCTGATTATCCAAGATATTTCAGAATGTTAGAAGAAAAATTAAAGAAATTCCAAAAATCATTATCAAGGAAAGTAAAATTTTCTAAAAATTGGTATAGACAAAAAGCGGGAGTAGTTCATTGGGAAACAGTATTATGATAAATTTATTTTTTGAATGGAAAATATACAGTATTAGGATGGTAGTTTTGCCATCTTTTTTTTTAATAAAAAATGTTTTGCTACAAATATATATTGTAATAATAGTGATAAATTAAAAATTATATTTTGATTTTTTTATATTATAGTTAAAGTTTATTTGAATAACAAATATATTATAAATCTTTTATTAAATTAACTCTGATATTTTTTTATATCATAAATTGTATAATATATTGCGACAAATAAAAAAATATAAAAACTTATGATAATTTTGTGCTAAAATGTTAGTAACTACAAAAACATTAACGAAAGGAAATATTTTATTATTATATAAAAATGGTTAGATAGTAAATATTTTATATAAAAAGTTATATGAGCTAAAATTATATCATTGAAATTTTTACTCTGTCTTGTTATAATTATTACCTTGTAAATAATTAAATAAAAAAGTATAATATAAAATAGTTGTATTTTTTGGATGGAGGGAAAACATGATAAAAAGGTTTGTGATTTTTTTGAACGGAGAATATAAATATTCGCAGGAATTTATGGATAGATTGATTTCAAAAGATGTGATTTGCTTTTGTGCGGATGGTGGAGCAAATTTTGCGTTTCGATATGGGAAGGTTCCTGAAATGATTATTGGGGATTTAGATTCGATTGAGAAACCAGTTTTGGAATATTATAAAAGTAAAAATGTTTTGATAAAAAAATTTCCACGAGATAAAGATTTTACTGATTTTGAGTTAATTTTGGAAGAAATTAATAAAATTTTGGGAAATGAGGATTTTGTAGAGAAAATATTTGTCGTTGGTGGGCTTGGGAATAGGCTAGATATGACTTTGAGTAATTTATTTTTACTGGAAAAATATAAAAATCTTGTATTTTTGCTAGAAGATGAAGAAATTTTTTATGCAGAAAAATCGTTTGTTTTGAAAAGTAAAAAAGAATGTGAATTTTCGATTGTTCCAATAAGTGAAAATGTGAAGAAGTTGACGCTTAAGGGATTTAAGTTTGAAACTGATGGGATTGATGTGAAAAGGGATAGTTCTAGGCTTGTGAGTAATGTGATTTGTGAAAACAAGGCAAGTGTTGAATTTGAAAGTGGAAAATTGATTATAATTTTGAAAAATAAAAAGTTGTAATATTATAGAAAAATAAATATTTTTAGAAAAAATTTGGTTTTTGTAAGAGAAGTTTATTTGTTGAAAAATTTTGGTAATTTTGAAAGCAATAAAAATTAGAAGTAATAAAAAAGGAAGTGTATAAATATTGAAAAAGTTTAGGATTGAGAAGGAGCATCAAAGAATGAAAATTTCTCAGTATTTGCGGGAAGTGCAGAATTATTCAGGGAGAAGTTTGAGAAATGTGGAAGTTTTTTTGAATGGGAAGCAAGTTAGGCTTACGAAAAAATTGCCGTCGCATGGAAATTTGAAGGTTGTGGAGAAGAAGAAAGGGACTGATATTCAGCCAATTAAATTGTCACTTGATATTGTGTTTGAAGATGAAGATATTTTGGTTGTGAATAAGGAGCCGTTTTTGTTGACACATCCGACACAGAAAAAGGTTGATTTTACTTTGGCAAATGGGATTGTGAATCATTTTTTGGAAAAATATGGCGAAGTGAGAGTGCCGCGATTTTATAACAGACTCGATATGAATACATCTGGATTGATTATTATTGCGAAAAACAGTTTTGCACAGGCATTTTTGCAAAATTTTTCAATTTTTGAGAAAAAATATTTGGCGATTGTGGATGGAATTATTGATGATGAGGAAATTTCTAGAATTAAAGATGAATTGGCAAAAGATGAGAAAAATCATAAAATTCAGGATTTTGAGAAAGAAAATTTGAAAGCTGAAGTTGAAAAAGTTAATTTTGGAGAAATGAAAAAGTATGATGAAATTGAGAAAATTGAAAATAATTCAAATTTTGAAAATAAAGATAACAAAATTGGAGAAAATATAAATTTTGACAGTAAAAAAGAAAATAATAATTTAAATCTGGAAAGTAAAAGCAATTTTGAAAATATAAATTTTAAAATAAATAAAAATATAGATTTTGACAGCAAAAATACAAAATATAATTTAAATTTGAAAGATAAAAATGATTTTAATAATGAAATTTTGGAAAAAAATGGAACAAATAAAATAATTATCGAAAGAAGAATTTTTCGAGATGGTGATAATTTGGAGAGAATTATTGACGAGAAAGGTCAGTATGCGAAAACGGCTGTAAAAGTGTTGAAAACTTATCCTGAAAAAAATGTGACGCTTGTGGAATGTGAGCTTTTTACGGGAAGAACGCACCAAATTCGTGTGCATTTGAAATCGATTGGGCACACAATTGTTGGGGATGAGCTTTATGGAAATGGCTTAAATAAAGAGCTTGGGATAAATAGACAATTTTTACATGCTTACAAGGTAAAATTTACACATCCTGCGAGTAAAGAGGAAGTTGAATTGGAAATACCTATTTTTACTGATATGAAAGACTTTTTAGAAAAATAATTTTTATTAGTTGAGATAAATAATTTTACAGAATAACGATAGATAAAGAATAATTAAAATTAAAGAAAGGAGAAAAATGAAAAAATTTAATTTTTCTGTTGATTTAATAAACGACAGCATTTTAAAATCATTACTGATTTTTTCGATACCAATTTTAGTGTCAAATATTTTTCAGCAACTTTACAATATGGCGGACATTGCTATTGTTGGACATACTTTAGGAGACAATTCACTTGCAGCAATTGGGGCTTCAGCAGCAATTTTTGAGCTAATTTTTGGATTTGCACTTGGAATTGGGAATGGGCTTAGTATGGTTGCAGCAAGAAGTTACGGAGCGAATAACAAGAATCTTTTGAAAAAATCGGTTGCAGGTTCGATTGTTATTGGACTTATGATAACAATTGCAGTAATGATTTTATCAAGATTTATTTTAATGCCACTGCTAAAAATTTTACACACACCTGAAAATATCATAAACGAAGCATTTGAATACATAAATATTATAACAATGTTTGTTGGAGTAACTTTTTCCTATAATTTATCTTCGGGACTTTTGAGAGCAATCGGAAACAGTTTTATGTCGCTTGTATTTTTAGTAATTGCCTCAATTTTGAATATTTTTCTTGATATTTATTTCATAACTTCCCTAAAAATGGGAATTGGTGGTGCAGCAGTCGCAACTGTTATCGCACAAGCAATATCTGTAATTTTAAGCGTAATTTACATTTATATAAAAGAGCCGATTTTAATCCCAAGAAAAAAACATTTCCGATTCGACGCAAAATTATACAGAGAATTGCTCGGACAAGGAATATCAATGGGTCTTATGATAGCGATTGTACTAATGGGATCACTTATTTTACAGTATGCAATAAATGGTTTTGGATATTTAATTATTGCTGGACATACTTCGGCTAGAAAACTAATGGGATTTTGCAACATACCGTTAACAACAATGGCACTTGCATTAGCTACTTTTGTATCTCAAAATAAAGGAGCGGACAGGGTAGATAGAATTAGAAATGGAGTATTTTATGCAAATATGCTAGATATAATTTTTGCTATTGGAATTACAGTTTTTGTATACCTATTTTCAAAAAATATGATTCGATTAATGTCAGGATCGAGTTCTCAAGTAGTTTTGTATAATGGATCGACTTACTTAAAAATAGCTTCACCGTTTTTTGCAATATTGGGAGTTTTATTTAATTTAAGGCATTCCTTGCAAGCACTTGGAGAAAAAGTAGTTCCGCTTGTTTCAAGTGTAATTGAATTCTTAGGGAAAATAATCTTTGTGATTTTTATTGTGCCAAAGTTGGGGTATTTTGGTGTGATGATTTGCGAGCCGCTTATTTGGATTGTGATGACAGGACAATTGATTTGGGCGTTTTATAAGAATGAGTATGTGAAAAGTTATAGAAAAGTGAAGGAGTAAGTAATGAAAGAAAATTTAATAAAAATTTTACTAACGGTTTTATTTAACGTAATTTATTTTTTTCTTCAACAAAAATTATCAATAATATTTTTATTACTTTGGATTGGAATTTTCACATCTTTTGGTAAAAGTATTGTAGCAGCATTAATTTTAATGTTAATAATTATTATGTTTTTTTCTATTTTGGATATTTGAGTAAAAATTTTTTGTTAAAATTAAATAAAATTTTATTAGGTGTATTAATGTCTATAGTTTTAATTTATTTCTTATATAATATTTTTTATCAAGAAAATCAATTTATTTTAGGAACAGAAGAGTTTAACATATCTTGTATAATCTTACATATTTCATATACAATTGAACTATTTTGGGATAAAAAAATTATAATAAAGCATAAAAATTAAAGGGGGAGAAAATGAAATTAAAAAAATATTTAGGTGAAACAACATTTTATGAGAAAAAAAGAGAAGTTGAAAGAAATAAGGTAAAAAATTGGCTAAAAACAGTTAGTGCATTTGCAAATGGGAAAGGCGGCATTTTGATTTTTGGAGTAAGTGATGATGATAAAATTATTGGATTGGAAGATTATAAGAAGGATTCTGAATTTATCAGTGAAAAAATAAAAACATTGATAGAACCTGTTCCGAATATAGAAATTAAATATTTAGATGAAAATAATAAAAATTTATTGCTAGTTTATGTTTTTTCAGGAAATCAGACACCTTATTATTACATTGGAAATGGCTCAAGACAAGCATTTGTAAGAATTGGAAATGAAAGTGTAGTTACAAGAAATCATGAACTTAATAATTTGATTTTAAAAGGAAGCAATCAAACATACGATAGTTTAAATTCAAATATTGATTTTGATAAAGCATCATTTTCAAAATTGAAGGCAAGTTATTACCAAAATACAAGGCAGGAATTTTTAAATTCTGATTTTGAATCGTTTGGATTGACGAGAAATGGGAAATTAACTAATGCAGGAGCGTTACTAGCCGATGAAAGACTTATTTATCAATCAAGGATTTTTTGCACAAGATGGAATGGAATTGATAAATCTTCAGGAAGACTGGAGGCATTTGATGATATTGAAGTTGATGGCAGCATTTTGTATCAGTTAGATGAAGTTTTGAGATTTATAAGGGTAAATAATAGAAAAATGTGGAAAAAAACAAATGAACGACGTATAGAAATGCTAGATTATCCAGAAAGAGCTGTACAGGAAACTTTGGTAAATGCAATTATACACAGAGATTATGGAATAATGGGCAGTGAAATTCATGTAGATATTTATGATGACAGAATGGAAATTTATTCTCCCGGCGGAATGTATGACGGAACTTTTATTCAGGAAAGAAACACCGATACAATTTCATCTTTTAGAAGGAATCCTGTAATAGCAGATTTATTTGCTCGTATGCATTTTATGGAAAGACGTGGAAGTGGACTGAAAAAAATAAAAGAGGATTTTGTTAATGCTTTTAATTATACAGAAGACAAATCAGTTGAATTTTTTTCAGATTTTAATGGATTTAGAGTGGTAATGAAGAATTTAAATTATGATTTTATAAAAAATCTAAATAATAGGGAATCCACAATTAAAGCTGAAATCAAAAAAAGAAAGATTTTAGAAGTGCAAATTCAAAAGATAATGAAGTTTTTTGAAACTAATGATGAACTTACACGATCGGAATTAGAAAAACTTTTGAATATAAAAGAAAGCCGTGCGAGAGATTTATTAAGATATTTGGTGAAAAATAATATGTTACAAAAAATAGGGGCAACTAGAAATATCAGATATATAAAAACCGTCGGAAAAAACTAATCGTAAAAACCGTCGGAAAAATGATATAAACAAATTGCTTCAAATACTTAAAGAATAGCGATTTTTGAGAAAATATTATTAAATTCGATTGGTAAAAAAACCGTCGGAAAAAACCAATCATAAAACCGTCGGAAAAAAGATTAAGCAACGAAAATCACTAAGAAATCGTTGCTTAAAAATTATTAATTATTTTTTGTATTTTGATAATTTAATTTGTCATAAGACTGCAAAGTTTTTTGTTATCTGAAATACGATATAAATCCATTTTAAGTCTATTTTTTTTATCAAATGAATAAGATAATTTGTAATCTGAAAAAACTTGTGTTTTATCATTTAAGTTTGTAAAATAAATAGAATTTTCATTTTCTTTTACTTCGTAATCTAATTGTGAAAGTTCAAGCGAAACTTTTCCTGTTTTTAATGCTGCACGATTATCCAATATGCTAACTGAAATAGACGGCTTGCCATTTTCATTCAAAAATTTTATATAAGTAAGCCCCTTAAAAGTTCTGTCAACAGAATGAGGGCATCTCCAAACCTCTTTGGATATTATGTCAATATCAGAATTAGAAAAACTTAAACTAAAAGTCAGTAAAAACAATGCAAATATAATTTTTTTCATAAAATCACTCCTAAATAACAATTTTTGTATATTTTATAATATTTTTTTAGGAAAATCAATAATAAAAACTAATATTTAAAATTTCACGTTATTTTTAGAACTAAATGCATTTTGAAAAAATCCATCGGATAAGTCAAATTCAAAAGTTTCACGGCTGATGTAACCGACAGTTTTGTCGCTTTCGTAAAGTTGAATGAGAAAATCTGCCATTTCTTCGGATGTATGATAGTTTGGATAAGATTTATCATAATCAAAATCAGTTTTACCAGTTGCAACATTTCCAAAGTTAGTTTTGGTTGCAGCGGGTGCTAGGACTTTTGCTTTTAATTGTGCGTTATTTTGCTTTAATTCTAGTGCGAGTCCTTCTGTGAAGGCGTTTACGTAAAATTTTGTGGCACAGTAAATAATCCCTTTTGGAACTATTGTATAGCCACCTGCGGAAGAAATATTAATTAATTGCGAACCTTTTTCATTGTAATAATCCTGAATATACATAGAAGAGAGCAAAGTCAATGCCTCTACATTCAAACGAATCATATCTGTAATTTTATCAAGAGATTCATCTTTCACATCGCTATACACTCCAAATCCAGCATTGTTTATTAAAGTTTCAATGTGATAATTGTTTAATTTTGAATATAGTTCAGGAATTTTATCGACATCAGTTAAGTCAAAATCTGTTACAATAATCTCCAAACTAGGATTTTTCTTCAAAATTTCGCTTTTTAGGTCTTCTAGTAAATTCTTTCTTCGTGCAATCAGAATAAGATTTTTATTTCTTTCTGCGAATTTTAGAGCCACAGCCCTTCCTATTCCCGAACTTGCTCCTGTTATAACAGTATATTTTGTTTTCATAGTTATTACCTCCCTGAACCTCCCACGACTAAAGTCACAGAGTTCTAAAATCTTTAAAAATATTCAAAAATTTTCTAAGAAGTTTGATAGCTTTACACTACCCTTATTCTTTTAGGCGTGTTCAGCTCACCTCTATTGTATAGGATACTTAAATCCACAACTTTACTTTTCCTTAATATGTTTAATGCTCCATTACAATCTGCATTTAATTGATAGCCTTTACTTGTTTGATATAATCCTCTTTTTATTCTTTTTCCACTGAATATATATTCTTGCGGATTTTCTTTATCATATATCAGAATTTCATCTCCATCAAAGAAACTTGCTTTTGACGTATAACTTTCTTCTTGCAGCTTAAATTCTATTCCATATAGTTTACATAGATATATTAATTTATCTCTTAATTTTCCATATGGTATATTTACAAAGTTTTGATTATTTATACTTCCTATATTTGAATTTCTTTGAAAATCTTCATTATATCCTAGAACTATTTTTCCTATATCATTATTAAGACAATAATTTACAATTATTCTTGCCGCTTTTGAAAGATAATCTTCTATACGATTATTTCTCTTTCTAGCTATTCTCTTTTGCCTTAATGTTATATGCTCTATCTTTTGCTTATCTTTAATGCTTTGCAATTTTGCATTTGTCTTGTTATAGTATTGATTTATTGATTTTAATTTTCTACCATCTATTATGAATGAAGCTCCATTATTAGTTACACAAGTACAAAGATTGTCTATACCTAAATCAATTCCTA
>NZ_DBHIXN010000064.1:0-9194 GCF_057270615.1 Leptotrichia sp. | reverse complement strand
AAATCAGCATATCTTCTGTCTGATTTTGGATAATATTCACTTGATTTGTCAATTGCAGGTGGTGCAACATCGAAACTTCTTCTCCAGATAAGAACTTGTTCATCTCCATATTTTTTAGCTGTTTCTGCTTTGTTCAATCCTTGTAATGCACCGTAGTGTCTTTCGTTAAGTCTCCAAGATTTGTGAACTGGAAGATATAATTCATCCAATTCTTCCAAAACATAATTTAAAGTTTTGATAGCTCTTTTTAAATAAGAAGTATAAGCAACATCAAATACTAAACCTTGTTCTTTTAATGCTCTTCCTCCAGCTTTTGCTTCTTCAACTCCTTTAGGACTTAAATCTACATCTTTCCACCCTGTAAATTTGTTTTCCAAATTCCATTGGCTCTCACCATGTCTAATTAGTACTAATTTCATAAGTTTCCTCCTTAAAATGATATTTTTTTATATAATGTCACTCATTTTATGTTAAAAAACATAAAAATTTTGTGATATTTATAAACTTTATTAATACTTAATAGTAAAACTACTTTAAAACCAAACTTAAAAATTATAATTGCTCTGCTCAAACCTTAGTTTTATTTAATTTTCATTCGTTTAATTTTAATACATTTAAATTATACTATTTTTTTTCAATTTTTACAACTTCTTCTGAAGATGTTGTACTTGTAGACAATTCTTTTTCAGCAATTAAATCTTCAAGATGTTCTTTAGTACTCATCAACTCTTCAAGATTCATGCTGTCATAAGCAGCTTCTGAAGATGTTTTTATATTTATTCCTTGTTTTCTTAAAAAGCTGTCAACCTTGCTTTGATTTTTTTTATACAGGTAATAACCTAGTGCAACTGTTCCTACTCCAACTGCAGCTCCCACTAAATGCTCCTTTTTAATGTTTCCAAACTTTATCATTATTTTACCTCCATTTTTTATTATTATGTTTGTTTAATATAATTAACTGATTTTGACTACAGGTTATCGAATCATCCATTATTTTGTAAAGCTATATACTTATCATCCGACTCATTCCCTGCTTTGTTATTAAAAAATATATGATCTATCAAATCGCTTAAATTTTCGATAGAATTATCTTCCTTCACATCTACAACATAATGAAATTTACCATTTTCAGCTTTTAACCTATAAATTCTCACTTCCTTATTTGAAAAATTATTCAAAACAAGATGTCGTCCAAAAGTTGTAAACCACATAAGTGCTATTGCTGTAACTGATTTATTTGCCATATAGGATTTTAATAAATACAAGGCAGGCAATATCTCAATATCAAAAAAACCTTTACGTCTTGTTTCCATATAGGCATGCTCTATAATTGCTGCCGTTGTCAATCCCGCCGAAAAATTATTTATATCAAGCTGCAATTTTTCAGTTTTTTTTCTTCCTAATCCGTATAAAAATGAAAGCAATATCGCCGCTCCAGAATATACTGACAAAGAGTCTATTGATTTTTCTTCAAAATCTTCGACTAATTTTACTGAAACCATTTTATGCTCAACTGACAATGCAGTTGCAGTTCTATAAACTACTTCATCTATAGAGATTTCCTCTGGCTCAAAAGTTACAAGCAAAGTATTTATTGTTTTATTATATCGCAAATCTGTATTTTTTGTCCCAGCTCTTATTGTTTCAAAAAACTTTTTTGTATCCATAATTTCGTGTGAAATTTTAAACCTAACACGATTCGGTAATTTATGCAGTACCGCTAAAGTTAATTTTTTCATAGTAAATTCCTCCAAAATTAGACAAAAAAATACAAAAACAGAAAAATTCTATTTATTAACATCATATTTTAGAAGTCTCAATGAATTTCCAACTACTAAAATAGTTATTGAATTATGTAGAACTGAGCTGTATATCGCTGGTAACAGTCCTGTCGCACCTAATACAAGTGCAAAGCTATTTATCCCAATCGCCATTGCAAAATTCTGTTTTATTATTTTTACAGTATTTTTGGCTAGTCCTATTACACCTGGTATTAATAATGGATCATCAGAAGTTATTGTAACATCAGCCGCTTCCATTGCAACATCCGTTCTAGAACTTCCTAATGCTATTCCCACATTTGCATAAGAAAGTGCGGGAGCATCGTTTATTCCATCTCCAATCATAATGACTTTTGATCCGATTGAACGGAATTTCAAAATATCCTTAGCCTTGTCTTCTGGAAGCAATTCAGATTCATATCTGTCCATCGACATTCTATGAGCAATTGTTTCCGCTTGCTGTCTTAAATCTCCCGTAAGCAGCACAATATCGTCTATTCCTTGATTTCTCAAACGGTTCATAGCCTTTTTGATATTTTCTCTTGGCGGATCAGAAACTCCTATTACACCGATTAAATTTTCATTTTTAGCTACATAGATAACAATTTCTCCACGATTTTGCATTCCTTTTACCATATCTGCTGACATTTCAACAGATATATCATTTTCTTCCATATATCGCATACTTCCAACACGAATAAGATCTTTATTTATAAAAGTCTCAATTCCTCTTGCTACTTTAACTACATTTTCTTTATGACGCGGTATTTTTAATCCTCTATTTTTTATTTCATTTAAAATTGCACTTGCTAAAGGATGAGACGAAGTTTCCTCAGCTGCCGCAGCTAATGCAATCATTCTGTCTTCTTTCATATTTTTTGAAAAAGTTCTTACAGTTTGAACTTTAGGTCTTCCTTCAGTTATTGTTCCTGTTTTATCAAATATCACTGTATCGGATTTTGAAAGTTCTTCCAAATAATTGCTTCCCTTAATCAAAATTCCATTTTTAGCCGCTGTATTAATTGAAGCAGAAAAAGCTGTTGCCGTTGATAATCTTATTCCGCAAGAATAATCAATTACAAGCATGCTTAATGCTTTCTGCAAATTTCTTGTTGAAGCGTACACTATTCCAGCAAGAAGAAAATTTAGAGGAATTAACTGTGCAGAAAATGTATCAGCATAAGATTGAATGTCCGCTTTATTAAACGAAGCATCTTCTACTAATTTTATAATTCTTGATGCAGTCCTGTCATCTCCAACTTTTTCAGCTCTTACAGTAATATTTCCATTTTTTAAAAGAGTTCCAGCAAAAACTTCCTGTCCTACTTCTTTTTTTACAGGCATATACTCTCCTGTAATAGCTGATTGATCAATAACTGCACTACCTTTTTCAATTGTTCCATCAACACTTATTTTTTCCCCAATCTGAACAAGTATCAGATCTCCTTTGCTTATTTCCTCAATTGGAACTTTTTTAGCAACCTGAGAATCATCTTCCGAAACTTTCCATACATAACTTTCTCCAACGCTTAACATGTCCTTAATTACACCACGAGTTTTTTTCATTGTGTAAACTGTCAAAAGCTCTGCAATTTTTTCTAAAATCATAATTGTCAAAGCTGTTCTTTCACTTCCTAAAGCAATACTGCTCACAATCGCTGTAGAGCTTAATGTATCTGCATTAGGACGCTTATTTTGAATTAATGACAAGACTCCGTTTTTTAAAACAGGCAAAGCTAGAGAAATTGTCGATAAAGTCTTGTAATTTAATAGTCGTCTAACTCCTGTTAATTTTGTTTTAGGCCCTGGCATCAAAAACAGTATTACTGCAGCTCCAATTCTTTTCAAAATGTTTTTTGGAGATTCTTCTTGAAGCCTTCTTTCTATTACATATTTTTTAGATGTTTCCTTTTTCTCATTTTTGTAGACATCAACTAAATATGAATTTAATGTGTTTTGAAGCAAAGATACCAAATTCTCTCCAGTTAGTGAAAAATTATCAAAGTAAATAAGTACAGAACCTGTAATAGTTGAAATTTCAACACTTTTGATATAATGAACCTGCATCAAACGCTCTATTATTTCTTCTTTATGAATACCTAAATATTTCAAGGCTTTCGATCGCATTCTAATTCTTCCGCGAATTTCATGTAAAACCTCACAATTCAGTAAATAATTTCTGCCAATCATAGAACCTTCCTTTCTTTAATTTTATTAAAATCTAAAGTTTTTTTATTAAATCATAAAAAACTTCCAAATTATCTTCGATTTCCTTCAAAGATTTATTTTCATACAGTTCAGGATGATTAATTACCGTTTTCCAAACTTTGTTCATCCATTCCAATATTTCTTTTTCCGAAATTAAATTTACATCATAGTAAATCAAAACTTTATTTGTTATATAGGAATACTCTATACTCTTTATGCCCTTTTTTGATAAGATAAGTTCTTTTACCTGATCTTCATATTTTTTTAATTCTTGAGGAACCTTTGACAAATTGGGAACAAAAAGCCTAAGCCTTCCAGGAATACTATGTACTACTTTTATTTGGTTAAACATAAAATATGTAGCTTTAAAAAAATTTTCTAACATTATTTTTTCCCCTTAAATTTCTTTTTCTTTTTTTAAACGTTATCTTCTTTTCCTTTTCCTTCTGATAAAAGAGAAAATGCCCACCACAATAACGTAATACCTTTTGGAAATTCTGGAATTTCTCGAAATTTTTTGATTCCATAAAAAATAAAAACTCCAGATACTAATGTCCTTAAATCTAAATATCCCTTGCTCTGATTATAAACAGCTATATCTGCTGCTTCAAACATCTGTTTAAACAACACCTTTATTTTACCTGGTTTATTTTTCAAAGCTTTTTCATCTAAATGCAATAGTTTTAATACTACTAAATACAGAAAAGAACTTTCAATAATTTTTTCTTCAAAATAAATCAATATACTTCCAGTAATAGAATTAACTTCCACAGAATTTATTCCTTCTAACTGATACATATTGTTTAAAAATTCTTTTTCTAATTCTTTATTATCTTTTAACACTTCAGTTTGAAGTCTCAATCGCCCTAACTGGTAGTGTTTTACTTGAATTATGCCATAAAAACTCTGTAACATAACCTAACTCCTTAAATACTTATATAGTTTATTATATACCTTTTTATTTTAAATTACAAGATTTCTATTATTATTTATATAAATTTTTATTTTTATCTTTACATTAAATGAAATTAACGATACAATATAAAGAAAATCAGAATAAAAAAGGAAAAATAAAAAATATGAAAAAAAGAAATATAAAAATTATTTATCAATATGATGGAAGTAAATTTTTTGGATTTCAACGACAAAAAGATAACAATTTAAAAACTGTTCAAGGAGAAATTGAAAATATAATTTTTAAAGTATTCTCACAAAAAATAAATATGATCTCTTCGGGAAGAACTGATAAAGGAGTTCATGCAATGGAACAAGTTTCCAATTTTCTAATTGATAGCGTTATTCCTCTACAGGCAATAAAAAAACAAATTAACAAACATTTAAAAGGTGAAATCAAAATTTTAGATATTGCAGAAGTAAATAAAGATTTTAATGCACGCTTTGATGCAAAAAACCGTTCTTATTTATATATTATGAGAGCTGAAGATAATATTTCACCATTTGAAGCAAACTATGTAACTGGACTGCAAAAAAGTCTGGATGCAAAAAAATTTCAGGAAATAATGAATACTTTTGTTGGAAAATATGATTTTAGCAGTTTTATGAAAAAAGATAAGGCATATAGAAATCCTGTAAGAGAAATTTTTTATATAAAATGTTATTATGACAAAAATATTGGAAAAAACCAGCTAAATGTAGAAATTTGCGGAAACGGATTTCTAAAGACTATGGTCCGAATTATGATTGGATCAGCACTTGCTGTTTATTTTGGAAAAGAAAAAAAAGATTATATCACAAAAAAATTAGAAAATCCTAATGCTGATAATAAAAAAATTCTCGCACCTTCGGAAGGACTATACTTATACAAAGTAACCTACTAACCAATTTTACAGTAAAACTGATTCAAACCCGAACTAATAAATTATGACCATTTTACCCAAACCCTAAGTTTATATAATTTTTAGTTTAATTTAAAATATGTACGAATATATATCTAAATAAGTCTTTCTATTCAATAATTTTTTTCTTTTAAGAAAATTAAGCAAGCTACACTTCAAAAAACAAGACTATTATAATAAAATAATAAGTATAATCATATTATTTTAAAGTATAATATTAATGAACTTAAAAAAATAAAAAGGAAGGAGAAAACAATGAAAAAATATGTAGCAGAATTTATTGGTACTGCTGTTTTAGTTTTGTTTGGTTGTGGAACTGCAGCAGCTTTAGGTACAAAAGGTAGTGAAGTAAATGTCGCCTATCTGTCAACAGCTTTTGCTTTTGGACTATCAATCGTAGCAATGGCTTATTCAATTGGAAATATATCAGGATGTCATATTAATCCTGCTGTTTCAGCTGGTTTTTTATTATCAGGAAGAATGGAGTTAAAAGATTTTATTGGATATATTATCTCTCAGTTCTTAGGTGGAATAGTGGGTGCTTTGATTTTAATGACATTAATTGGAAAAGAACATGGATTAGGTACAAATGGCTTATTTGATGCAAGCATCGGAAAATCTTTACTAATAGAAATTATATTAACATTTGTTTTTGTAATTGTAATTTTAGGAGTTACTTCAAAAGTTGAAAATGGAGCAACTGCAGGATTGGTAATCGGTCTTTCATTAACTTTAATTCATATTTTTGGAATTCACTTTACAGGAACATCTGTAAATCCGGCAAGAAGTTTTGGACCAGCATTATTTATGGGCGGTGAAGCATTATCTTCAGTTTGGGTATTTATAATAGCACCTTTAATTGGAGGAGCATTAGCAGCTTTTTGCTATAATTGGTTATCTGCCGAAACAGAAAAAAAATAAAAATTTAAAACTGAACTATTAAAAATCATATAAATTTAAGATTTGAGAAAAATAGTCATAATTTTTTAAATCAGTTTTATTATATCATGTATGAACTGCACTTCGTATTCTGAACATTAAGATAAGAAGTGCAGTTTTTTTAGTTAATACTAAAATAACGAATACATTATAAATCTTTTATATTTTCTTTTAAATAATTAAGATAAATATTCGCTTTTTAAACGGAGTTTAGTATAAAAAAAAGCAACTCATCTCCCACTAATAAAAGTGAGAGAATTATTGCTAAATTTTATTAAATTTAAAATATTCTTTATTTATACCAAAATTTTCAATTTTCAAATTTGTTAAAAAATCTCTTTATCTTATCTTTAAATGAGTGTGCCTTTTTATAGTTCTTTTTATTATCAATTGAATCATCAAATTCACGTAAAATTTCCTTTTGTTTGTCAGTAAGATTTGTTGGAGTTTCTACTTTTATTTCTACAATTTCATCTCCTCTATTTTCATTTCGACTATATTTTATTCCTTCATTTCTCAATCTGAAAACTTTTCCATTTTGAGTTCCTTCAGGAATTACTATTTTTTTCTTACCAGTAAGTATAGGAACTTCTACTTCTCCACCTAAAATAGCTGTTGTCATTTTTATAGGCACTTCACAATGAATGTCATATTCATTTATTCTATCAAAAATATCGTGTTTTGCAACAGTTATTCGCACTTGCAAATCTCCAAAAATTCCACCATTTGCTCCTGCATCTCCACACTCTCTTACTATTAATCTTTGTCCAGTCTGAAGACCTGACGGAAATCTTATTTTTTTGCTAAATGTTTCTCTTTCTAATCCTGTACCATGACAAGCATGACATTCTTTTTCAGGAATTTTTCCAGTTCCATGACATTTATCACATTCTTGTATTCCACTAGCCATACCAAATAATGTTCTTTGCTGTATCTTTATACGTCCCGAACCATTACATTTATCACATGTTTTCATATTAAATCCTGGCTCAGCACCAGTTCCGTGACAAGTTTTACATTGTCCATTTCTTTTATATTTTAATTCTTTTTCTGTACCAAAAGCTACTTCCTCAAGGGTTAATGTTAAATTATATGTTAAATCACTCCCTCTTTGTACTCCTGAGCTTTGACTTTGGCCTCTTCTGCTTCCGCCAAAAAAACTTCCAAAGCTTCCAAAAATATCTCCTAAATCTTCAAAATCAAATCCACCAGCACCGCCAAAATCTTGTCCGCTAAAGCCGCTACCTGCTCCAGCTCCTCCATTTTCAAATGCCGCATGTCCATACTGATCATAAGCTGCCCTTTTTTGGGGATCGCTTAATATTTCGTGTGCTTCCTGCACTTCTTTAAATTTGGCTTCAGCTTCAGGATTATCCTTATTTCTATCTGGATGATATTTCTTTGCCATACTTCTATATGCCTTTTTTATATCCTGTTCCGAAGCATTTTTGGGTATGCCAAGTACTTCATAATAATCTTTTTTTGCCATTTTTTATCTTTTATCCTTTCCACTTCTGCAAATTTTATTTTATATAGTAAAACTAATTTAAAATTCAACTCAAAAGTTATAACTATTTTACTCAAACTTTAAATTTATATAATTTTTAATAGTTCAATTTTGAATGGGTTTAAGTATATAATGAAAGTTGAAATTTAAATACTTCCAATTAAACTTATTAATCCAAATAATATAAACATTTCACTATTCATATTTTCTATACCTCTGAAATACAATATAGAACCTGGATATTTATAAAATATAAATAATATTGTTAATGTAATTAGTAAATATAAGATTCCAGTAATGAGTTCTTTTCCTTTTCCAACTTCTCTTATTTTGTTAAAAATCGAACTAATTGAAATAAATATAAAAACTCCATATAAAAATTCTTTTGAACTTATATTTAGCTGAAATACATATACCAAAATTAATAACAAAGCTCCAATAATTGCATTTTCAAATCCTGATTTTAGTGACTTAGTAATAAAAAAACAAATACCTAACACAATTAAAAAATATATAAGTATATTCATATTTGAAAAATCAATATTGTAATGTAAAAACAACATCCCAAACGAAAATGCACCCATAAAATTTGCAAATTTTCTTAAATCAGTTTTTAGTATCTCTAACATTTTCACTTCTTTCTATGTACAATTCTAAAAAGCACTTTTTTACAAGGAATTTATAACTATGTTATTTCCTATTTAAGTAATAAATTTTTATTTTACAAGGGGGGAAACTCTCCCCCCATTTTTTTAATAAATAAAATTACACTAAGCCACTATACTTATATTTTTATCTATTTTCTTCCTTCGATAACCAATTTTGCGAAGAATTTTCCATTTTTTTCTAATTTCAATATTCCTTTTTTTTCTTCCAATTTTCCTGTACAGTTTTCAAAATCTG
>NZ_DBHIXN010000063.1:0-9305 GCF_057270615.1 Leptotrichia sp. | reverse complement strand
AGCATAAAAGAAAAAAGAAGGTTGAACAGGCTAAGTACCCTGGGGAAAGAGTACAGATAGACATAAAATATGTTCCGGGAGAATGCATACAGTTTGGCACACGTGACCAGAAGTATTATCAAATAACGGCATTAGATGAATATACAAGAAAAAGAGTGTTAAGAATAGCAGATGAAAAAAGCACCTAATGGAAAAGTGGAAAGAAGCCACAGGCTTGACAGCAAGTACTATGCAGACAAGAAATTTAAAAGCAAGGAAGAACTGTTAAGGTCAATAAAGAAATACAATACAAGATACAACAACATATCAAGAAAAGTACTAGGCTTTAAGAGTCCAAATGAAGTATTAAAAGAGTACAAGCAAAATCATTAGGTTAAAGCTACATTAGGAAAGAAATATTTTTTTTAATATATTTTTGTAACAAATGTTTGACATCTATACATAAAATAAAAAAAATAATTTCTTATAATGTTGACAATTTTAAGAAAAAGTGATATACTAATTTAGTCATACTAGCCGGGGAGTTAGCGGTGCCCTGTATCTACAACCCGCTTTAGTAGAGGTGATGTCAAATTTGAGGGAAGTTTTAGTGTCAACGTCTTATTTCAAAAGTGTTGAGAAAATAGTCCTATATTGTAGAGAGTTAGCGAAATGTGTCAGGTCGGGAACGAAGCAGCACTAAGTTGATTTCTTTAGGTTTATAGGGTAGCTGTTTTTGAGCTTTTGACTTGAGAAACGGATGGTAAAATATTTTCGATAATTTGATGTATGACGTTTTAAGTTAATTAAAAAATATTTTTTATTAAGTTTAATATTAAAAAAAATTTTAAATTTTTTCGCTACAAATGGAGGTTTCAATGAAAGTAGTCGAGTGGGATAAAAAAGGGAATATTGGTAAAATTTTAATAGACATATTGGAGGTAGATCCGAAATTTTCTTTTAATAAGAAAAAGGAGGATATATTTTTTTTATGCAATAATGAAGATTTATACGGTTATGCAGTTCTTAGTTTAGGTAATATTGCGGAACTGAAAAAAATATTTATTTTACCGAAATTGAGAAATAATGGATATGGGACGTTTTTTTTGAAACATATGATTAATTGGCTTACAAATAGAAATTTTGATTCACTAATCGTAACTAATCATAAAAAAATGAATAATTTTCTTGAAAAACAGCGGTTTATAAGAACACAAGACGGATATATATTGAATAATTTGAGAGAAGGAAAAAAGCAGGAAGAAAATATACTTTTTATTTCAAAATTTGCAATTTGTGTAAATATTATTTTAGCTTTTTTAAAAATTGTAGCTGGAAAGATTTTTTTAAGCATGTCGCTACTTTCAGACGGGTTAAATTCACTTTCAGATTTGATTACAAATATTTTAGTTATTGTAGGATTAAAAGTTGGAAGCAATCCTGAAGATAAGGAACATCCTTTTGGGCATGGAAAGATAGAGTCAGTTTTTAGTGTGATAATTGGGACATTTATAATGATAACAGCTTTTGAGCTGATAAAGGATAATTTTTCAAAATTGACATCTCTTAGTAGTGAAAGTAATTTGAAGATTACAGTTATTCCAATAATTGTAACAATTTTAGCAATATTAATAAAAATATTTCAATTGTCTTTTATGAAAAAAAGAGCAAAAAAATATAATAATTCATTAATAAATTCATTGCTTACAGATTATAATTCAGATATTGTAATTTCTGCTTCTGTTTTAATCGGACTGTTTTTATCAAGGATTCATCCTGTATTTGACACAATTGTAGGATTTATCGTGTCAATTTATATTATAAAAAGCGGTTATGGACTAATAAAGGAAAATTCATTAATATTGCTGGATTCACAAGATGATGAATTAATCGAAAAAATACGTTCTGAAATATTGCAGTTTAAGGAAATTAAAAATGCACATGACTTTAGAATGACTACTTCTGGGAAGGATATTTATATGTTTGCTGATGTGAGAATGGATAAAGGCAAAACAATTGAAGAAGCACACGATATTACAAATAGAATTTCCAAAAAAGTTAAACATAAATATAAAAATATAAAAAGGCTTTTGATTCATATTGAGCCTATGTATGAAGATGATTAAGTTTGCTGGAATAAAAAAACTGTACTTATTGTATTTTTAGACTTTTACAAATGACTATAATATAAAAATATAAAGGAGATATACTAAAATGATAGAAAAAATAAAACATGAGAAATACAAGATTTTAAAAAGAAATATTATTGAAGATTCTGATTTTACAAAGGAAACAATGTTTATTCTGATTTGTGCAATGATTATAGCGTCAATAGGGTTAAATACAAATTCTGTTGCAGTAATTATTGGAGCAATGTTGATTTCGCCGCTAATGTCGCCAATTCAGTCGCTAGGATTGGGATTATCAAATGGAAATTTGAAAAGAGTTTATGTGTCATTTTTTAGATTAGGGATTTTTATATTAATAAGTGTGGTAAGTTCCACTTTTTATTTTTTAGTAAGCCCTATAAATGAAGCGACTCCGCAAATATTAGCTCGAACTTCTCCAACTTTATGGGATGTATTAATTGCAATTTTTGGTGGAATTGCAGGAGTAATTGGAAAAACGGAGGAAGATGGCGGAAATGTAGTTCCTGGAGTAGCTATTGCAACAGCACTGATGCCGCCTTTGTGTGTAGTAGGATTTGGGATTGCTCATGCGAATTTTAAAATTTTTCTTGGAGCAGGATATTTATTTATAATAAATGTATTTTTTATAATGATGGCAACATTAATTGGATTAAAAATTTATTCGGGAAATATTTTTAAAGCAGAAGGAAAAATTTCAATAAAAAAACAAATTATATTTTATGTTGGAAGCCTAATTATAATTATTCCAAGCATATATACAGCTGCAACTTTAGTTCAGGATACAGCAAGAGAGGATTCCTTAAAAAAATTTATTTCAAAAGAATTAGATAGCCATTATGTTTTTGACAATTCTATCAATAAAAAAGATAAAATTATTACTTTAAAAATTGTAGGAGAGGCTTTTAAAAAGCAGGATATCGAAAAACTGGAAAAGAAGTTAGGAAAATATAAATTGAAAAACTATAAATTAAGCATACAGCAGCTATCAAATGAAAAGTATTTGACAGCACAGGATTTGTCAAAATATTTAAATGAAGAAAAAACAAAAGAAAATACAGAAAGCATTGCATTACCAAGTAAAAATGAAGATCAGGCAATTTTGGAAAGTGATTTAAAAACTGTTGAAAATGTTTTGTATAAAAATTTTTCAAATAATATTGATGAAGTTAAAATTGGTAAACTGATAGATGCAAATAATAATGAAAATTTTGTTATTTTAGTTGTTGGTAATGAAACTATGACAGATGAAATTGCTGAAAAAATAAAAAACACTGAATTTGATACTCAAGAAAAATATAATATTATTATTGAAAGAGACAAATTAGAAAAATCTAATAAAAATAAAAATTGATCTTTGAGGATAAAAAAATATTAATAATATAGAAAAAACTAAAAAATATATGAATAAATGTAAAAAATGGATTAAAGCCTTGACAAATGGCTTTAGATTTATTATAATAGTTTGTATAAGTGTAAAAAATTATGATTTTATATAATTGTTTTTACAATATTAAGTTAAAATATTAATGATATAAAAATTAGAAAGGAGTCGATAAATAATGGCAGTACCTAAGAAAAGAACTTCTAAAGCGAAAAGAAATATGAGAAGATCACATGATTCAATTAAAGCTCCAAATATTATTGTAGAAGCTGATGGATCAATAAGAAGACCACACAGATTAAATTTGGAAACAGGAGTTTACAGAGGTAGACAAGTAATAGCTAATGAAGCTACAGAAGCTGAATAGTTTGTCAAAGCAGGATTTATGTCTTGCTTTTTTTTTTGCTTTTTTATATAAAATTCAGCAATTTTTAAATATATTTTTCATTCGTATAATTTTAGAATTTGAGTAAAATAGTCATAATTTTTGAGTTCGATTTTAAATTAGTTTTATTATAAATGTTAAATGTTATGGCTATGATACCTTGCTTAAAAAAGAAAAAATGTTATTCTAAGATAAGAAATTCAAAATATAACTTTTTATTTTTCACTAAATATTTTCCTATATCTTTGAATGTTTTTAGTTGTATTTTTAACTTTTTTGTGATAGACTTTAGTAGAACAATTTTAAATTTAGAAAGTATAAAATTATCTAAAAAATAAATATAAATAATAAAAATAAATCTGAGGTGAGACATGAAAGTTGGTATTTTAGGAACAGGATCTTATGTGCCTGAAAAGATAATGACAAATGATGACTTGGCAAAAATTGTTGATACAAATGATGAGTGGATAACAGTTAGAACTGGTATTAAAGAAAGAAGAATTGCAGATGAAAATGAAGCTACATCTGATTTGGCATTTAGAGCTGCACAAAGAGCAATTGAAGATGCAGGGATAGATCAAAATGAGATTGATTTGGTTATTGTTGCAACTATGACTCCTGACTATGGAACTCCATCAACTGCAGCATTAGTTCAAGATAAATTGGGGATAAATGCAGCGGCGTTTGATTTGGGTGCGGCTTGTACTGGATTTGTTTATGCTTATTCAGCTGGTCATAGCTTTGTTAAGGCAGGACTTTATAAAAAAGTGCTAGTTATTGGGGCAGAAACTATGTCAAGAGTAATTGACTGGACAGACAGAGGAACTTGCATTCTATTTGGAGATGGTGCAGGAGCTGTTGTGCTTGGAGAAGTGGAAAATGGAGGTTATTTGGCAAGCCATCTTGTAGCTGATGGTTCAGGAGCAAAAGAGCTTTTGGTACCAGCTGGAGGAACTAAAGAACCTGTATCAAAGGAAAAGATAGAAGCTAAAGACATTTATTTAAAGATGAACGGAAGAGAAATATTTAAATTTGCAGTAAGAGTATTTCCTGAAACAGTGGAAAATGTTTTAAAACAGGCTGGAATTACTGCAGATGATATTGATTTGTTTATTCCGCATCAAGCAAATATCAGAATTATTGAATCAATTGCCAAAAGATTTAAGCAACCGCTAGATAAATTTTTTGTAAATCTGAATAAATATGGAAATACTTCAGCTGGCTCAATTCCAATAGCACTTGATGAAGCTATAAAGGGAGGAAAACTAAAAAAAGGGGATAAATTTGTTGCTACTGGATTTGGTGGTGGACTAACTTATGGTTCAATTATGGTTGAAATTTCAAAATAATAATTTATTTTAATAAAATAAATAATCTAAAATGATCTTAAAACTTGTAATTTTAAAAGTTTCAGAGTATAATATACTAGAAAATATTTATACTTGATAAAAATTTAGAATTTAGTAAAATAAATATTATGAAGTAAAGTGATTTTAACAAAAAGATAGCAAGAAGTCGTAGGCTTTCTATAAGTGGGAGATGAATTGCATTTTTGATTGATATTTATAGCAAAATGTATTACACTAAATATATCAGGGTAGGAACTACCCGAAGAGCTTGGTAAATATATTTGGCTAGTCATACGCAGATACTTCCCAAGAAGCTCCCGCTTCTAAAATCGGGAGTAGTTCACCAAAAGTTTAAATACACAAAAAATAAAAATTTTTAAATATTGAAGGAGGAAAGTTATGAATTCAAAAATATTTTGGGGACTGATAATAGTCGTTTTAAGTTTATTTAAGTTCATACCTGAAGATATTATGAAGTATATTGTAAATTATCAGGTAGTAATGGTTCTTGTAGGTGTTTATTTCTTGGTTAAAAAGAAAAAGCATGGGTGGATTTTTTTTGGTATAGGTGTATATCTATATATTACTCACTATGTATGGGAAGATTTACCACTATTTATAGTTCCTTTGATTTTAGGACTAGTTGTTGTAGGGCTTGGTATAAAAGAAATTGTTGATAAAAGACAATTAACTAAATTTAGTAATAAAAATGCTAAAGAATCAAAAGAAAAAACAATCGAAGCAGAAGAAGAAAAAAAATAATTTTTTAAACTTTGAAAAAGATTTTTAAAAAAATTAAGAGGAGAAGTTGTATGTCAAAAATTGCTTTTGTATTTCCAGGGCAAGGTACACAGTATGCTGGAATGGGGAAAAAATTATACGATGAAGTAAATGATGAAAATAAAAAATTAATTGATAAAATTTTTGAAAATAATGAAGATGTGAAGAAAGTTATTTTTGAAGGAACTGACGAAGAATTAAAAAATACAAAATATGCACAACCTGCGATTGCACTATTTTCAGTTATTTTAACTAAATTATTAAAAGAAAAAGGTATAAATGCAGATTTTGTGGCTGGACATAGCTTAGGGGAATACAGTTCTTTATATGCAGCTGGAGTTCTAAGTGAAATTGATACATTAAAATTAATTTCAAAAAGAGGAGAAATAATGAGCCATGCTAATGTTAGCGGAGGAATGGCTGCAATATTAGGACTTAGTGCCACAGATGTGGAAAATATTTGTAATGAAATTGATGGAATTGTGGAAGCTGTAAATTATAATGAGCCAAAGCAGACTGTTATTGCTGGAGAAAAAGAAGCAATTGAAAAAAATCTTGAATTATTTAAGGCAAAAGGTGCAAGAAGAGCATTGCCACTAGCAGTTTCAGGGCCTTTTCATTCATCATTGATGAAGCCTGTTGCCGAAACTTTGAAAAAAGAATTTGAAAATTATACTTGGAATGATCCAGCAACTCCAATTATTGCAAATACTACAGCAAATATTTTAACTTCAGCTGAAGAAATAAAAAACGAATTATATAATCAAACATTTGGTCCAGTAAAATGGGTTGACACAATAAATAAGCTATCTGAAAATGGAGTTACAAAGATTTATGAAATTGGACCAGGAAAAGTATTGGCAGGATTAATTAAAAAGATTAATAAAGAAATTGAAGTTATTAATATTGAAAATGTAGAAAGTTTGTAATTTTTATTAATATAAATTGAAAAAAGACTGACTTAAAAAGAAAATTTTTAGGTGCAGTCTTTTTTTTGTATGTTATACTATTTTCCATTTTATACTAAATCCTATTTAAATAATGAATTTACTACAAACTTTTTTAGTAAAGGATATAAACCTAATATTTATTTTCAAATAGTTAGAATAAATATTCGCTTTTTAAACGGAGAATAGTATAAATAGCCAATTGATTATAAATTTTATATTTAAATAATAAGCAGTAATTTAACTAATTTAAGTATAAATTCAGAATAAAAAATTTAATATTTTTTAAAAATATTTTAATTTAATATTGACATTTTTTAAAAAATATAGTATAAATAATTAAATAAAAATTAATAAAAGAGGTGGGTAGTTATGGATAAGGTTATAAAAAATGATCAAAAAAAAATTGAAAAGATGAAAAGAAAGGAGGAAAATAAAAAATTACGAGAACGTGAAAAAGGATTTACACTTGTGGAAGTGATTTTAGTAGTAGCGATTATTACAATAATATCAGCAATCGCTGTACCTCAAGTTGGAAAATATTTGAATAAGGCTAATAGAAGTAAAGTTATCGGAGCAGTTGCAGAGCTTAATAATACGTCAACCTCTTGGAGTATTGACCATGGAGGAGATTCACCTAAAAATCTTCAGGATATTTTGACAGAACATGGAAACTTGAATAAACTTGGAATTGGGCTAGATAGTAGTGGAAAATTTAAAATTGGGAATATTGAAGGAAATGTAGTTTATCAGAATGGAGAAGTTTTTGCAAAAATTTCTGCAGGGAGTAAAGCATTTGCGGGAGAAGAAATCAGAAAATAATGAAACGTGAAATAATAAATAGTATAGTTGAAATGATTAAATATTGTATTTTTTTTAGAATAATTTGGGTTGATATAAAAAAGAGGATAATTCCTGAAGAGAGTGTTGTTATTTTAATTGTTTTAGGATTAATAGCGGCAATTCAAGATAATAATTTTGAAAAGTATTATTTAGGAATTTGTACCTATTCAATGCCAATGATTGTGCTATATATTTTGGAGGATTATTTTGGAAAAATGTTGATTGGTTTTGGGGATGTGAAGCTAATGATGGGGATTGGTGGGCTTTTGGGATATTTTGGAATAGAGAAAATATTGAATTTTTATATGATTTTATATATTTTTTCAGGAATTATTGCTTTTTTATTTTTATTTTTGAAAAAATGGAAGAAATATGAATATATACCATTTGCACCATTTATTATTGCAAGTTATGTTATTTTTGTAATTTTTAATAAGTGAAAGCTGGTGAAAAAATGGGAAAAAATAGGGGAGAAACATTAATCGAAAGTCTTATTTCAATGTTTTTTGTTACAGTTGCCATTATTCCAATTTCCAATTTATTTTTAAAGACTTTTCAAGCAGATGTGAAAGTAGATGATTTAAATAAAAAAAATATAAATGTTGAAAATATGATAGAAATAATAAAGTCAAAAAAATATGAGGAAATGTTGAATTTTAGTGGAAAATATGAGATTTCAAAAGTGGATGATTTTTACAATAGATTTGCAATTGAAAAAAAGTATCAAGTTTTAAAAAATTTGGAGCAAAGGCAGAACAAAAATGGAAAATTTCAGGAGAATAAAATAAATGTGGAAATAAAGAGAACGGATGGGTATTTTGTTAATGAATATGGAAATAAGGAATATATTTTTGAAATAAATATTGATAAAGTAAAGGATTATTACTTTCCTGATTTCGATGAACAGAGTTGATTTTAAAAATTTTATATTAATTGAATTTTGTAGATTTTTAAAAATTAGGGAATAATGGTATTTATAAAACTAGATCTTTTATCAAAAAATAGAAAAAATGTAAAAAAATAAAATGGAATAATATTGTATTGATTGTATAAATTTATAAAAAGAATAAAAATTAAGGGGGAAAATGATTGGAAAGGTAAAAAATAGAAGAAGTGGATATTTATTGGTAGAAATATTGATAAGTATGTTTATATTTTCTGTGCTTGTTTTTGTTATTTCTGTGTTTTTAAAGCGGATAATCATTGTAGAAAAAGCTAAGAAAGATAATCAAAAAATGTATGAGAAAATGTATTTTTCAATGGATAAAATGATTTTGGATATAAAAAATAGGGATATGCAGAAATTTTCTTATGAAGGAGAAAATAATGATATTTTGGTAAGGGAAAATTTGATAGTTTTTAAATTAAATGAAATTCTTTATAAAATTGAATATGACAAAGGGAAACTTTTTGTTTCAGATGCTGAAAATACTGGAAAATTTGGAAGTAAAGTGGAAATTGGAAAATTTAATGAAGTAAAATTTGAAAAAG
>NZ_DBHIXN010000062.1:0-10025 GCF_057270615.1 Leptotrichia sp. | reverse complement strand
GGATCTTTTCCAGAAAATGCTCCTCCACCATGTCTAAAGTATCCACCATAAGTATCAATTATAATTTTTCTTCCAGTAAGTCCTGAATCTCCATGAGGCCCTCCAATTACAAATCTTCCAGTTGGATTAATATGAAATTTTCTAACATTTTCAATATTCAAGTTATATTTTTCCAATACAGGTTTTATCACAAGTTCCTTCAAGTCCTTTTCAATTTGTGCATTTGTAACGTCTTCATTATGCTGTACAGATAAAACTACTGTATCAACATTTAATAATTTCCCATTTTCATCGTAAGCTAATGTAACTTGGGCTTTTGCATCAGGTCTAGCCCATGCAAGTGTCCCATCCCTTGTAATCTTAGTTAATTTTTGAATAATTCCACGTGATAATACAAGTGCCAAAGGCATCAATTCCTCAGTTTCATTAACTGCTCCTCCAAACATAATTCCTTGGTCTCCAGCTCCACCTGTATCTACACCCATTGAAATATCTGGTGATTGCGAGTGAATAGTATTTAGTACTCCACAGTCAGAGTCAAATCCCATTCCTGGACGATATCCAATCTCATAAATTTTATCTCTAACAATTTTTTGCACATCTACATAAGTTTTAGTTGTAATTTCTCCTCCAACAACTACAAGTCCAGTAGTTGCAAATGTCTCACATGCTACTCTTGAGCTTTCATCATCCGCAAGGCAAGCATCTAGTATTGAATCTGAAATTTGATCACAAATTTTATCTGGATGTCCTGGTGATACAAATTCCGATGTAAAGTAAATTTTTTTAGTCATTTATTTCCTCCTATTTTTTTATTATTTTAATTTTATTATTTAAAAAAAAACTCTTCCACTAAGGAAGAGAATTAAAATTCCTATCCTTATCTTTGCATCTTTTATGCCGGATTTAGCACCTTGTAATTACAGGTTGCTGGATACTTAAAACGGGCCGTTCCCTAATATCTCTCTTGATAAGTTTTAATTAAATTGTCCTAAAAAATTTTAAGTTTGATTTTCAAATAACTTTATTATAAAATAAGTATATAATATTTTCTTTAAAATGTCAATATGTAAAAAATAATTTTTTGTTATTTTATATAACTATATTTTATTTGTTATATTCAGCTGCTTTTTTCTTCATAATTTCATCTATATTTACATCTGAAGTTTTTTCAGAAGTTTTTTCAGAAGATTTAGTTACTTGTGCCTTTGACTGTTTACTAGATTCATCTGGCTTAACTTCATTTTTTGTGGCTTCTTCTGCTTTATTTCTACTCTTTACATCATTAAGCGTACTTTCAGTAAGACTTGAAGAATTATTATTTCCTAAAAATGTATTAACTCGTTTATCATTAGATTTTTTCTCATTAACAACTCCACCTTTTTCAATTCTTTCTACTGTAGCTGCAGCATTTTTATCTCCATTTTTAGCTGCAATTTTATACCACTTCAAGGCTTCTGACATATTATTTTGTTGATGGTATGACATTGCGATTGGCATTGCCAAGGCTTTGTTTCCAGAATTATAAGCCTTCAAAAGATACGGACGAGATTCTGACTGTTTTCCACCATCATATAAAATTGCTCCAATTTCATAATTCGCTTCCTTTACACCACGATTTGCGGCTTTTTGAAACCATTTTACAGCTTCAGATTCATTTTTTAATTCTTTATTCAAAAGTGCCACACGTATATCAGCTTCTTTTATTCCTGCATTATATGCTTTTTCAAATTCAGCTTTGGCTTCTTTATATCTTTTTGCTTTTATCAAATCTATTCCTCTATTATATGCCTCAGCTCCTGGACGCATTCTTATTTGACGTACTCTTTGACCTCCAGCTACTCCTGCTCCTCCAGTACTTGTTACAGCGCCTCTTGGAAGTTTTGCGATTAATTTATTAGCTTCAGCCGTATTTC
The DNA here is from genome assembly GCF_057270615.1 of Leptotrichia sp. Taxonomy (NCBI): domain Bacteria; kingdom Fusobacteriati; phylum Fusobacteriota; class Fusobacteriia; order Fusobacteriales; family Leptotrichiaceae; genus Leptotrichia; species Leptotrichia sp. The sequence goes on along the minus strand of NZ_DBHIXN010000062.1, from coordinate 8,109 downwards.
CTTCTTGTTTCAAAATTACTGCTAGATTATATATTGCTTCTGGATAATTTCTATCAACACCATATTGTAAAATTTGTTTTACTTTATCCATATTTTTTAAATTGTAATAAAGTTGTGCAAGTGACATAATTGCCTCTTTATCTCCATTTTGTGCTTTTGTCAAAGCTTCTGACACTTTTGTAGGATCAATTTTATTATCAATCAAGTTTTGCTGTTCTTCAGGAGTCAAGTTTTTTATATCAGGATTTCCCTGTGCTTGCCCTCCAAGATTAAACATATCTGTATTAATATCCTTACTTTGCTGTTGCTGTTGTGTCTGTGTATCTTTTTTATTATCTTTTTTCTTTTTAAAACAAGACACTGACATCATTCCAATTGCTAAAATTACAACTATAAGCATTATTTTTCTTTTCATTTCTGCTCATTCCTCTCTTTTTTATTTTTATATTAAGCCATAAATTAAAATGAACCTAATTGTGTTGCATCTAATATTTTATACATAAAATCCGTACTTGCTTTTGTAGTTGGTTCATCATCAAAATTAACGGTAAACAGTCCATCTTTGTTTTCCCATAATCTATCAAAATATGCGTAAATATCCTTTGTCAATTTAGAGTCTTTGTTTGTCAAAATTCTAAAATTGGCATCCATTATATATCCACGTATATTTTTTTTAATTAAATTAGCTGAACCAGTTTGTATTATAACATTTCCATCTGTTTTTTTGATTAGTGTTATCTTTGTATGATATTGCTCATTATTAGTAAAATACCATTTTACTTCTATTTTATTTTTAGTCTTTTTCTTTAGCTTTTTAGAAACTGGTTTATTGGGAAGTCCATTAGTACTCATTCCAAAGGCATCCCTGCTTCTATCAAAAATAATCCTAATTTTTACACCACGATTTGCAGCCTTTATTAATCTATCAATAACACCTTTATCAGCCAAAAAATACATTCCCATAAGTATCTCGTCTCCAGCTTTGGTGCTGTCAATATCCTTATTCAGATGCTCCCCAATCTTTGCCTCTGTTATAAACTGCAGCTGATATTTATTATTTTCATCATCAAATCTTGTAAGCACATCTCCATCCTTCATATTGTTCTGATGACCTTTTTCATTAGATTCTTGATTTTCCTGTGAAAGTTTTTCAGTTTGTGCAAATTTTCTCGTTCCCTCTTCCACAAAGCCTTCCCTTTTTTTCTCAATTTCTCTAACTTGCTTTTCATTTTCATCTTCTAAAAAATTATTTTCTGCAAAATTATTTACTACTTTTTTTTCATTTTCCATCAAATTTCCAATTTGACCATTATTTATTCCATTTCCCTGTTTTTCATCAAGATCAATCTTACCGCCTGAAAATTCAGCTACATGCTGCAGTCCATGTAAAACATCCTTTGTGATTTCCCCGTCAGCTGATATTGCTACATTTTCATGAAAATAACTAGGATCATGAATATTAGCACTAGAAATTACAACATTGTTCTCATTCAAAAATATTTTTCTATGATCTGCTTTTACATTCAAGGCCCTTAATAAATTTCTCAAAGTCAATTTAGGCCACATTGGACCGTAAAAATTTCCAATCCAACCTTTTCCCTGCGGATTTCCATGAGGTTCTATCAATGTTCTCCAAATCGGCGAATACCAAGGAAACGTATCTTTCAATTTAAAAATATCCACTGTTATAACATCAATTCCAGCATTTTTCATCTCTGTAATAAATGGATGCTCAAACGCTCCATACAAATTATTATTTTCATCCAAAAGCACATACACTTTCAAATTAGGATTTTCCATCTTCTTCTTGATAAGGCGTCTCATATATTCTTTAGCAAATTCAGGATAATGCTCCTTATCTTTATTATAAATATCATTAAACAAAAACATCTCTACAATCAAATAATCCTTTGCCTCATCCACAACTTTATAAGTTGCATCCCAAATCTTCCTGTCATACCGAATATTCCCATCTTTGTCAAGATAAGTTAAATCATAATGAAACTCAACATTATTACTATCCCGCAAAGGACCTTCATAATTTACTCCAAGTGGCGGGGTTTTTATTGTGGAACATGACATTGTGAAAAGTGCCAAAATACTAATTAGTAAATACTTTTTTCTTTCTGTTAAAATCATTACACTATTTCTCCTTTATTATCTTAAATTTCTCCTATTTTTTAATTTACCAGATTATTTATCCATTTCCTGCTCTTTAACCTCATTACACAAGGAAATATTTTTATAACTTCATCACTGCACGAAAGTAAATATACAATTGCAACTGGCAATCCCGAATAAAGTCCAGAAAAATATGTAATCGGAATCGCAATGAACCAAAGAGGTATAAGATCAGTAAACATTGTCCAAAGCGTGTCTCCTCCCGAACGTAAAATTCCTACTAACAGCTGTAAACTCATCGCTTTTATAAAAATTACAAAAACTTCTGCTTTTACGATTTGCTTTGCCAATGGATAACTTTTGGCATTTATGTGAATTAAGATAAATGGACTAAAAATAAATACAATTGCTCCGATAACAACACCTGAAAGGACGGCTACCTTTAATAAAATTATTGAATAATCATAAGCATTGTCTTCTCTTCCTGCCCCAATTTCATTTCCAATTATAGCTGAAGTCGCGCTTGAAAGTCCAAACAGTAATGTTAATACCAGACTGCTAATTGATTTTACGACTTGAACTGCAGCTGCAAAATCTGTTCCCATTCTTCCAAAGATCATGACATATACACTTGAACCTAATATCCAAAGTATTTCATGAATAAATACGGGAAGCGAGATTTTCATAACTTTTACAAAAAATTCCAATGACAAATCAAATAATTCATTTATTTTCCCTGCAATTGGTAATTTTAATCTGTAAATTATATAAATAATGTAAAAAGTGCTTATAATTCTTGCAATAACTGTCCCAACTGCAGCTCCACGTACTCCCATCGCAGGAAAACCAAAATGTCCAAAAATTAATGTATAATTTATGGCTACATTTATCACAAGCCCAATAACGCTTGAATAAAACGAATATTTTGTTTTTCCAATTGCACGAAGCTGCATATTAAATGCAAATCCAACTCCCACAAGTGGATAAGCCCAAGCCACAATTCTTAAATAATCTGCCCCAATTTTTATAACTTTACTATCATTTGTAAATACAGAAATTACAGTTTCTGGAATAAATAATCCAGCAAACAAAAATAGCAATGAAAATAAAAAACCAACACTGATCGTTATTCCAAGACATCTTTTTAAGTTTTTATAATCCTTATTTCCAAAATACTGTGCTGCCAAAATCCCACCACCACTATTCATCCCAAAAAGTGATGTCATAAAAATCATAAACATCTGATTAGCAAATCCCAGTCCAGCAACCGCTACTGTTCCTAGTCCAAGTATTACATTTTCCTTTCCCACCATAAACATATCCACAAAATTCATGAGTGCATAAATCATATTTTCAATTGCTACAGGTAGCCCAATACTAATCACTTTTTTATAAACTGATTTTTTATTTAATTCTTTTTCTTTCATTTATTTCCTTTCTTTATTTTTCTATTTGTCGTTAATCTAAATCTTCCAATATTGAATATTCTGAAAAAATTAATAGATGATCTGACACGTATTTTTTTATTATAGCATAGTTATTATTTTTTATAAAGTTATAAACTCCAAAATTTCCAGTAAATTCCTTTGTTTTTTTCAAATTTATAAAAAAATTGTCATAAGAGCTTACTAATTTACTATCTGAAATTGTTGTCAAATTTTCTTCGGGGTTTAAAATGTATGAAACGTCATATTTATCAGCCATATTTTTGAAAGCCATATTATCTGCCGCCGCATTAAAATCCCCAGCGATAATTATATCATCCTCATCCGTCAATTTAGAAAAATATTCATAAACATTTACATAACTTGCTGCTTCCAGCAATCTCTGCTTTTCCTTATCTCCAAAAACTGAATGAGCTATAATATACACAAAATCAAAATTTCCAGCCTTAAAATAAGCTCCATAAGGCTCCCTCATAAACTCATTTTCATCCTTTTCTTTATAAAATCCAAGCCCCCTTGCCTCAGAAAACTTGTTTTTTCTATAAACAAACGCAAAATATTCTCGATAATTTTCACTTCCTACAGAATTTTCTGAAATAATGTAATCCCACTTTTCTCCAGTCAATTTTTCCAAATATGCTTTTGCTTTCTTAACACCCTTTTCATTCATGACTTCTTCCAATCCAATCAAGTCAAACTTCACCAAAATTTGTGCAAATGCCTTATAATCCTTTTGCTTTTCCCCTAGCCTAAGTGCATTAAACGAAGCAACTAAAACTGTATTTTCATTCCGATTTATTCCAATTTCCTCATTTATTTTCTTTCTTTTAAAGCAAGAAATTATTCCAAAAATTAAAAATACAAAAAATAATCCTCTAATTATTTTATTTTTCATCTCAATCAACCCCTTGATTATTACTAATATTTATCTAATACCAATCCCCATTTCAAAACTAAAACATATATTTTACTTATTTTCTAGCAACAAGTTAAATTTATCTGTTAAGCAAAATTTACAACAAATCTATTATTTTTAAGTTTTATACTAAAATCTATCTAAATAACGAATACATTATAAATCTTTTTATTAGATTAAATCTGACATTTATTTTTAAATAATTAAAATAAATATTCGCCTTTTAAATGGAGAATAATATAAGCATAGCATAAAAACTTAATTTATATTTAATTTTATATTATTTTTTCAAAAAAAGCTACCGTTTTTTCGATAGCTATAAATTATTATTTATCATTTTAAATTTTATTATTAATTTGCTCTTTCGATATATTCACCAGTTCTTGTATCAATTTTAATTTTATCTCCAATTACTACAAATAAAGGTACTTGCAAGCTATAACCATTTGCAATTGTTGCAGGTTTTGTTGCTCTTCCAATTGTATCTCCTTTTAATCCTGGTTCAGTATAAGTAATTTCTCTAATTACTGTATTTGGAAGTTCTACTCCAACTGGTCTTCCTTCATACATTAATACTTGAATAATCATTTCTTCTTCCAAGAAATTTACTGCATCTCCTAAATCTTCTTTTGTTAAAGCAATTTGTTCAAAAGTTTCTTGATCCATAAAGTTATATTCTCCATCAATTTCATATAAAAATTGCATTTGATTTCTATCAAGAATAATATCATCCATAAGTTCAGTTGCCAAAACTGTAATTTCTTGAATTTTACCAGAAATTAGTTCTTTTGTTTTGAATTTCACTTCTGCTGCTCTTTGTCTTTTTCCTGATGTTGATTGATGTCTTTCAGCTTTTAGTATTAAATATGGAATATTATCCTTTCTATATGTACTTCCTTGTCTTAATTCTGCTGCTGGTCTCATTAATTTTTTCCTCCTAAATTTTACTTTTTATTTATGATTTGTTTTTTTAACTTGTTCATTTTTTTTATTAAGAAATTATTTTTATTAAAAAATTATTTTTAAAATAAATTTAGCCATATCTAATATTTTATCAAATATGTCGCTGTCACTACTACTCTCATTTTTTTATAAATCTGATTAGATTCGTTATCATTTATCTTTTTAATATCTTCCGTATCTTCCAATATTTCAAACTGACCTTGACTCATATTTTTTAATCCGCCAATTTCATTATTGTTTACTTTCAGCATTTCAATTGCTCTTATTTCAGCATTTTTTGAAGCATCTACAACCATATCCTTTTTATATTTTTCGATATTTGTTATAAAATATTCTGGTGCATTTATCTGAATATTATCACTTTGAAGTTTTAATTCAGATAATTTTTCAAAAAATTCTTCAGCCTTGTCAATATCTTTTGTAACAATTGAAATTGTTTCAACTCCATCATAATCTGAAATTTTATTATCCGCTGAAATTGCAGAAGAATTTACATCTGACTGCTGTTTTGCATTTGTTGAATTTTCAATATAATTTGGCTGAATCCGTAAATTTCCAATACTATAATCAGTTTCACTAATTTTTAGGCTTTTAATTAAGTCAGTAGCCAGCTTTTCTTTTTCTGATATGCTATTTTTTAATTTTTCAACATTTTCACTCTTTTCAGAAATCACTATATTTATAAGAGCCTTGTCAGCCTTTATTCTACGTTCTGCCACTCCCTTCACTGTAATCCTGTTTTCATCTTTATTTGCCCTATTCATAGCATTTGAAATTAATGCCGAAGATATTATTAACCCAAAGGACAATATCGTAGGAATTATTATAAATTGTATCTTTTTCAATTTTTACTCCTTTACTGAACTTTATAAATTATTATAATATTCAAGTATTTCAAAATTATGATTCATACACACAAAAGTTCTATCAAATTATAGATTATTTTATAAAAAAAGTCAATTATTATCTTCCCCATTTTTCAGGATTTTTACTCCATTCCAAAGCAATATTTGCTTCATCTTTAGTCAAATAATCAGTTTGTGCCAATAACTTTATTAAAACATCAAAATTTGAAAGTGAACTGAATTTACAGTTATATTTTGCATAATTTTCCTTTGCACTGTCAAATCCATAAGAAAAAATTGATTTTACCTCCAATTCTTTCACTTCTTCCTTTTGAAGTACATCTACTGCTATAAGGCTGCTTTTTCCAGTTGTAATTAAATCTTCAATTACAACAACTTTTTTACCTTTAACTTCAGCTCCTTCAATTTGTTTTCCTGCACCGTGATCTTTTGGTTTATTTCTTACATAAGCAAGTGGTTTTTTCATTCTGTCAGCAATAAATGCGGCCCAAGGGATTCCTGCTGTTGCCACTCCTACAATTACATCAACATCCTTGTCGATTCTTTCAACAAATGATTCTACAATCGTATCTCTTTCATCTGAAAAACCTAAAACATAACGGTTATCACAGTAAATAGGACTTTTTATTCCAGATGCAAATGTAAATGGTTCTCCTACATTAATTTTTACCGCCTTTACATCAAATAATGCCTTTGCCACTTTTTCTTCCAATGTTAAATTAGCCATTTTCCTTAGTTCCTTTCAAATTTTGATTTTTTTATTTAAGTTATATATATCTTATACTACTTTTTGTTTAAATAGCAACCTAGCTGTAAATTTTTCTGCAAGGGGTTAAACCCCCTTGTTATCAAATAATATAAAATAGAATTTAATATTAATTATAATTAATAAAAATAATTTCTTTTATTTTTTAGACCTCTGTTAAATGAAAAACAATATTAATCATGAAATTTAACTTCTTTTCCACTTTTTACATTTTCGTCAATCTTTCCATTTTCATAAACAATTTTACCATTTACAATTGTCATTGTGTTTTTACCTTTTAATTTCCAATTTTCATAAGGTGTCCAACCACATTTTGACTCAATAGTATCATCTACTCCAACAATCCATTCTTTTTTAGGATCAACAACAATTATATCTGCGAAATATCCTTCCTGCAGTTTTCCTCTTTTTTCAATTTTCATTATTTTTGCAGGATTTTCACACATCAGTTTCTGAATCATTTCCAGCGATATTTTACCTTCATTATACGCATTTATCATAAGTGCAAGCGAAGTTTCTACTCCTGGCATTCCAAATGTAATTTTTTCTAACTTTTCACTTATCAAATGTGGTGCATGATCTGTTCCAATTGTATCAACTTCTCCACGATTTATCGCTTCCCACAAAAATTCATTGTCAGATTTTTCCCTCAATTCAGGCTTCATTCTCAAAAGCATTTTATTTCTTTCAGTACTTTCACGAATTTCAGTATTTAAAAATAAATGATGTGGTGTAACTTCAGCATAAACTGGATGTTCTTTTGTATTCACTTTGCTATTTTTCTTTGCATCTATAACTTTTTTCATTTCTTCTGCCGATGGAATATGACATACATAAAGCCCACTTCCATAATTTTTATTTAATTCTATCGCTTTATCAATCATTTCATTTTCAGCATGAACCAGTACCAATTTAGAGTTTTCAAATACTTTTGCCAAAATTTCATCATCTTCAATAAGCATTTCTCCAGTTGACACATTCCTGAACCTCCCACGACTAAAGTCACAGGGTTCTAAAATCTTTAAAAATATT
>NZ_DBHIXN010000061.1:0-10314 GCF_057270615.1 Leptotrichia sp. | reverse complement strand
ATCCTTTATCAAAAGCATTTATTATTGGAGCATCGTATTCATCTATTAAAATTATGACTTTTTCTCCATAATATTTATTTAAATAATTTGATAAATCTAAAAGTGAAGTTTTAAAATTTCTCTCACTTCCTGTTATTTCCCAAATTTTATCAAACTGTCTTTTTTCAACAATATTTAATTTTTCTCTTAAAAAACTGTACTCATTAAAAATTTTATACATAATATCCTTAATGCTTTCAAGACATTCTTCCCAAGTATCTTCTTTTAAATCCTTCAGTGAAACGAAAATTACAGGATATTTCCCCTGTTCGCTCATATATTCACTATTATATATTTTCAAATTTTCAAAAAGCTTTTTATTTTCTTCTTTATCTTTTACATCAAAAAAATATCTTAACATTGACATATTCAATGTTTTTCCAAATCTTCGTGGTCTTGTAAAAAGTGTTACAGGAGCTCTGTTTCTCAATAATTCTTCTATTAACATCGTTTTATCTACATAATAATAATCTTCATTTATTATTCTTTCAAAATTTTCAATTCCCACAGGAACAGCTTTTTTTCTCATAAAATCACTTCCTCTTTTATTTTTTATAAATTTCAATATATTAATTATACCACAACTTGATATTTAAAATAAAGTCGTTTGAACGCTCTGTGATGCTTTCTTTTTAAATTTGAGAATTTGAAATATTTTGAGAATTGGTTTGGGGATATGGACTGGAGAACATTGATAAAAATCTAAAAGAGACTGTCTCAACTTTGATTCTGAATTTGTACAAAATTTTTATGCACTCTGGCATTATATTTTGAGTTTGCATAAAATACTAGACACTCTCTTTTCAATATTCTAATATATTCTATAAATCATTTATTTTTGTTTCTAATTTTTTTCTTTTTTCATTATTTTTATCCTGTTCTTTTTCAAATTGTGTTACAAATTTCCCTTTTTCTCTATATTCAAAATATTCTTTTGGAATTTTATCTTTAAATAACTCAAATATTTTTTCTACAAATTTCTTTTCATAACTCAGTAAATAAGGACTTTTTTTATGAATTATCTTATTTTCAGTAAATATTGTAAATTCTTCATTAATAGTTGATATAGGATAGTACCCTTCTTCTTCAAAATAATCAAATTTATCATATAGACTTGAAGGAATTATTTGATCAAAGAAATAAACTTTTTTTATTTCAATATCATCTTTATTAATATAATATAATTCTAATTTTGTTGAATTTTTAAATTTTAAATTATCCCAAACTAATTTTCCATATAAAAACTTCTCTCCATTTTTTAATGGAATATACTCTCTAGAATAATATTCCTCTATTTTTTTAGATAAAAAAAATTTGAGTACTTCATCTTTGTTATCATAATTTTTTATATATTCAACACCATACGAATTTTCTGGATTTTCATATACCTTAAAATACATAACATATGTATTAAAATTATCATTGTTTAAAACATAATCAAATCCGCCTATTATTTCAGCACCAATTGCTGATTCATTTTTTTTCATACTATGTAATCCCAAATTAATTAATTTATTTGAGTTACAATATACAATACTTTGAAATAAAATAATTAACAATATTATGTATTTTTTCATCATAAATTATCTCCTATTTTTTTATATTTGATTTTTGTTCTATATAAATTTCTTTTTCACTAAACTAAATAACTTTAAGATTTTCCTAATTAGAACTTTGATTCTTTATTTTTTCAGAAATTATATTTTCACTATAATTAAGTTCATCTATATTATTTCTTTTTAAAATTAAATATTTAAAATATCTTATTGAAAAAAACAGATTGAATATGATGTACTAGCAATCTAAGTTTGTTTAAAAGTATCATTTTTAAAGCCCATATAACATCTTTTGGTAAAAACTTTAATGCCTTAAATGAAAATTTTGGTTTGTAGGGATTATATGGGTGAATTTGGTATAACCAAAATATTTGTATTAATATTTGGAATATATAAAAACAAGAGAAAAAAATAACCGCTGTCTTTTACAACAACGATTATTTAAAATTTAATTTTTATTCTATTTTGAAAAAATTAAAATAGTTTCAAAAGTTCCACCATCATCAACTTTTTTCTTGTCTGATGATGTCATATTTTGATTTATGGCTTTTTTTACTGCACTGTCTAAATTATCTTCAGTTCCATTTACAAATACTTTTAAATTTTTATCGTTATTAAAATTTGATAATTTTTCTAAAGTATATTTGTATTCACCATTCTTTTCCTTTTTGTAAATAATTTTATAAGTCGAAGAAGCGTTTACTTGCTTTAACGTTTCTGAACTAATGACATTTGCTTGATTAAAGTTTAATAATTTTTCAGCAGACAAATTTATGCTGAATACAGAAATCAATGTTAACAATATAAGGTTTATTTTTTTCATATTTTCCTCCTTTCTTTTTTATTCCAAACTTTTTACCAATCTTTTATTAATTCTAAGAAGAATTGTTTGTTGATATTATTTCCTAATTTTGTACTTATAACAATAAAAATATTATCATCAATTTTTTTTATAATTTGATCTAATTTAACTTTTTTACTATGGTCTTCAAACTTGTTAAAATATGTATTTTCACTTATTTTCACTAAATTTTCTTTTTTTGAAAATTCTCCAAAATTTTCAGTATAAATATACATTGGTAAGGGGACTTCTTTTCCTTCGTAATAAATATAAAAATTTAGTGGTTTAGAAAATTGTAAGGAATCATTAAACAGAGAAACTGGACTTTCTCTTAAATAAAGATTTTCTGGTACTAAGATTTCTTTATTAGTATTTTTAATTCTTATTTTTTTCTTGTTTTCACTAAAAATTACTGAATTTATTTTTTTATTATTTCCATGGTAAGTATTATATTGAGGTTTAGGAGGAGGCAATAACCCTTCCCCCTGCATTGAACCTATGATTGCAGCTGTTGCAAGACAGGAATTTAAACAGAAAATACTTAATAAACATAATATCAACAATCTTAATATTTTCATCTTAATTACCTACTCTTTCTCTTAACTTTTTTAATGTTTCATTTACATTTTGATTTGAACCTTTTTTTATTTCCCTTTATGTTTCTGTTTCTTTTTCTCCTGTTTCAATAAAAATTTTCTCTGTTTTTCAAGTTCTTTTTCTTTTTTTGTTTTGATTTTTCTTTCTTTTTTATTTTCTTCATACTGTAGTTTTAAAATTTCTTCCGATTTTTTCAAAAATTTTTTACTTTGAAGTTCTTTTTTTATTTCTCGTTGTCTCCGTTTTGGATTTTTTACTTTTTCATTAAAATTTGACTTCATTTCATTACTAAATTTTAAAGTATCAAACCTTTCCAATATAAAATCATAAATTTCATATTCTTTAGGTTCTGAACCAAAAGTTACTTTACAAACTGACAAATTATTATTTTCAATATTTTCAAAAATTCCTACCCAAAACGGATTTTCAAAAAAAACTGTCAATTTTCCTGAAATTTTTTTCATAATTTCAGCCTCCTTAAAATTTTTTTATAAAGAATGGACAACCTAAGGAGGCAGGTTACTTACATTACTGCGTCTGGACTACCGACCAGAACTGTGTTTTTATCTTTATTTATATTTATTCATTTTTTAATATATTTTTTATTCAATTATTTCCAAAACATCTTTTAACTCTCGTCTTATCTTTTTAGGTTGCTCTTCATCCCTATACCCAAAACTTACCATCACAGAGACTCCATACACATTCAAGTCAAGAAGTCCCATATCCGATAAATATTTTTCCAATTGCTCTTTATTAAATCCTTCAATCGCACAACTGTCAATTCCTAAATAAGCCGCAACTGTCATCATATTTCCAAGTGCAATATAAGTTTGTTTTGAAGCCCAGTCAAAAAGTGTTCTTTCATTTTCCAATAATTTTAAATGTTCTTTCTGAAATTTCGTAAATTTATCTTTCACTGCTTCAAATGTTTCATCAGAAACTTTCTTCAAGTTTTTCCAATTATCTCTAAAATATTCACTATCTCCAGTAACATCTTTTCTTGCCAAAATTATCACAATTTCAGTTGCTCCATTCAAGCTATTCAAAGCTCCCCAAGCAAATTGTTTAAAATCATTTCTCATTTCTTCATTTCTCAAAAGTAAAAATTTCCAAGGCTCCATACCAAATGAACTCGGTGACAATCTCGCACTTTCCAAAATTGTCTTCAAATCTTCATCAGACACTCTTTTTTCCGTACTAAATTTTTTGCAAGCATATCTTTTATTAAACACTTCCAATATTTCTTCATTTTTTGTCATTTTAACCACTTCTTTCTATTATTTTTTTATTTTTAATTCTATATTCATCTCAAAAAATTTTATTGATTTTTTATCTTCTCCATCACATTTTCATCAAATTTCCCAGCTCTTAACATTTCAATCTCAAATTTATATGGCGGAACTTTTTTAGCCTTCTTATCATCACTCAAAGCCACATAAGGTGTTTCCAAAATCTTAGGCAAATGAGAAAATTTTTCAAAATGTGCAATTTTATTCAACACTTCAAATCCAATATAACCAAAACCAATATTTTCATGTCTGTCTTTATGTGCCCCAACAGGATTTTTACTATCATTCAAGTGAATTACTGAAATTCTGTCAATTCCAACAATCTTGTCAAACTGCTCAATAACTCCTTCAAAATCATTCACAATATCATACCCAGCATCATGAACATGGCAAGTATCAAAACAAACACTAAGCTTATCCTTCAATTTCACACCATCAATAATTTTTGCAATTTCCTCAAAGCTTCTTCCACATTCTGTACCTTTCCCAGCCATCGTCTCAAGTGCCACAGTAGTTTTCTGCTCTTTCGTCAAAACTTCGTTCAATCCTTCAATAATCTTATCAATCCCAGCCGATGCACCTTCCCCAACATGAGCTCCAGGATGAAGCACTATTCTAGGTGCACCTATTGCATCTGTTCTTTCTATTTCCGTTCTCAAAAACTGCACTGCAATCTCAAAAGTTTCAGGCTTTACCGTATTTCCAAGATTTATAATATACGGAGCGTGAACAACAATGTCATTTATATCAATACCATTTTCTCCCATATGTTTAAGCCCAGCTTCAATATTCAATTCTTCAATTGACTTTCTTCGAGTATTTTGCGGTGCTCCAGTATAAATCATAAAAGTATTTGATCCATAAGAAATAGCTTCTTTCACAGAACCCAGAAACATATCTTTCCCGCTCATTCCCACATGCGATCCAATTTTAAAAATTTCTTTTTTTGACATTTTCTATTTTTACCTTTCTATATTTTATATTTATTCTAGTTAGTTACAATTTATAACTATCTTATCAATTATATCAATCATATTGTTTATAATTTTACAAAATTAATAATCCAAATAGTTCACTTTTTTCTTAATTCCAGAAATTTTTTGACTATTATTTTTTTCTAAATATTTTTCCATATTATAATTATATTTTCTTCTAAATCTATTTAACTCTTATAGATTATCTTCCTAATTCTTTATTAACTCTTTTGCAATTTCATCATCTGGAACATACTTTGTTATAAATTTAGGATCTCTTTTCGCCGTTTTAAAAAATCTTTGTAAAACATCTTTTGCAATATTGTCGTATATTTTTATATCCAGTTTTTCCGACAATTCCTTTTGCAATTCAAGATAAGACGGCATATCGTCCCCATAAGCATCTTCAAAATCTTCCCGCCCTTCTGGTTCTGCTTTTTCCACTTCCTTTTCCAGCATTTCAAAATTTTCCAAATATTCCCTATTCGCATAATTCCACCAAAAATTAGCACAATTTAAAAGCAGTTCAAACCATTCTACCAAATTCTCAGCGATTCTCCCGCACTCAAGCGGAGAATCAAAACAGGCAAATCCAATACTGCCATCTTCCAGCAAAACATAAACCCCAGCTCCACCATCTTCGGCAAAAACCTTTCCATCAATATTAAATTCATAATCTGGATATTCATCTTTCACCGATGACAATTCTTTAAAATCCAATGCAAACAATGCTTCTGTTTTTTCTCTCAAATCTTCATTTTCTAAAACCATTTTGAACAATTCAGATTGAGTATATTTTTTATTTTTTGTTAATTTTTTTGTATTTTCAAACATAAAATTCTCCATTCTACAGATTTTCCAGTTTCTCTCTCATCTTATACAAAAATATCCCTGTTGCCACACTTACATTTAGTGACTCAATATCCCCATAAATCGGAATAATTGCCTTTATATCTGAATTTTCTATCAAATATTCAGACACTCCGCCACCTTCATGTCCAAAAATAAATGCATTATTTTCCCGCAATTCAATTTTTTCATAAGAAATCGAATCTTCATGTAAAGCTGTCGCTATTTTTAAATAATTTCTATCATTCAAAAATTTTACGATATTTTCAGGTGTTTCATAAATTATATTTAATTTAAAAATTCCACTCATTGTGGCACGTACTGTTTTAGGATTGTAAACATCTACAGATCCTTTTGTCAAAATTAAATTTTGAAAATTTGCGGCAATCATCGTTCTAATAATTGTTCCAGCATTTCCTGGATCCTGAACATCATCCAAAATTACCACATCGCCTTTTATATCCTCAATCGTATTCAAGTTTTTTGAATATAAAAATATTATACCTTGACTATTTTCCTGTGTTGAAACTTCATCAAATAGATTATCCTTTAAAATTGTCAAATTATCATGCTCAGAAATCCCATATCTTTCATCAAAATATTCAAACTTCGATTCCTTTACAATGATTTTATTAAAATTAATATTTTCATTTAAAAATTTTTCCCCTTCAGCCTTAAAAATGCTATTTTCATCACGATACTTCTTTTTATCCAGCTTTTTTAGCAATTTATAAAATTTGTTATCCGAACTTGCTATCACATCTCTCATTTTTTATTTTCCACTTTCCATTTTCTAAATTTAAAAATAATATTTTTTATTAATATACTCGAACTATTCAAAATTAAACTATTAAAAATCATATAAATTTAGGATTTGGGTAAAATCATCATAACTTTTAAGTTTGGTTTTAAACCACTTTTATTACAACAAGGGGTCAAGACCCCTTGTTAAAATAATTATTTAGTTTATTTATATCCTAGTTTGATTTTAAAATAATTTAAGTATATTCAAAAATTATTTTTTTATTTGTTATATGTAATCATTTTTATAATTTCTATTCTTATCTTTAAGTTTAGCTTCTTAATTTTCTATTTTTGATTATCTTTATTTATTTTAATTTAACTGGCAATTTTTCTCCACCTAAAACGTGATAATGAATATGTAAAACTTCCTGTCCACCATTTTTTCCAATATTAGTTATAACTCTATATCCATCTTTATCTATCCCTAAAATTCTTGCTACTTTTGCCACAGTCAACTGTAGTTTTCCAAGTAACAAAGCATCTTCTTCTGTTGCCGCATCCAAACTTTTGATTTCTTTTTTGGGAATTACAAGCACATGAACTTTTGCTGCTGGATTTATATCATGAAAAGCCAAGAACTCATCATCTTCATATACAATATTTGCTGGTATTTCCTTATCTATTATTTTTTTAAAAACTGTTGACATAAAAATCACTTCCTTTTTCTATTTTTTCTTATTATTCTTCAGTTTCAGCAAGAAATCTTGCTCTCTTGCCATCTTTTAAAAAATTACTATTACTTTTTAGACATTTACTAATTACTGTTCAATTTTCCCAACTCTTCTAGCATGTCTGCCACCTTCAAATTCCGTATTTATAAAAGTTTCGACACAAGCTAATGCTAAGTCTTCTCCCAAAACTCTGGCTCCCAAAGCGATTATATTGGCATCATTATGAAGTCTTGAAAGCCTTGCTGTATATTCGTTGTGACAAAGAGCAGCACGAATTCCATTTATTTTATTTGCAGCAATAGAAATTCCAATTCCAGTTCCACAAATTAAAATTCCAAAATTTGCCTCTTTATTTATAATTTTTTTACTAACTTCCTTTGCAATATCAGGATAATCAACCGAATCTAACGTGTCAGTTCCCACATTTATAACTTCATGTCCTTTACTTCTAAGTTCTTTCATAATTTTATTTTTAAATTCTACACCTGCATGATCATTTCCAATTACTACTTTCATTTGTAAAGCCTCTTTTCTTTATTTTTTATAATAATTTTAAATTTTATTTTTCTTATATTTGTACTACTAAATTTTAAATATATATTCTAAACAAATCTAATATTTAAATTTTTCTTTTAAATAATGAATTTTTTAATTTCTTAATATAATTTTTTATTTTGATAAAATAAACTTTTACTAACTAAGTCATAGTTATACAAATATTTTAAACAATTATTTAATAATTTTTTCAAGCAATTCATTTGAAATTCTCTTTAATTTCCCATTTTCATCCACAAAAACATTCACAGTTTCAGCCTTTGCCTTTAAAATTCCATCTAAACTATACATTTCATAAGAAAATCTAATTTTAATATTATTTATTTCCTCAATTTTTACAAAAATTTCAATTTCTTCATCATACTTTGCCGAATTAACATATTCAATATTTAGTGTCTTTACTGGCAAAATAAATCCCATATCCTCCATATTTTTATATGGAAAAACATCCCTAAAATATTCAGTTCGTGCCATTTCCATCCATTTTAGATAATTTGAATGATACACAACTCCCATTTTATCTGTATCATAATAATAAACTCTGAGTTTAAAGCTCTTTTTCTTTAAATCATAAGTTTTCATAAATTCGCTCCTTGATTATTATAAAATCTAGTGTTGTTTTATTTGAATATTTTTTCAAACTTACATTTCCTTAACTTCAATTTTTATACTTTTTTTATCTTTTTTCCCAATTGATGACATAAGAACTCTAAGTGCTGTAATAATTCTCCCGTTTTTACCGATAACTTTTCCCATGTCTTCCTTTGTCACGTTAATTGTAATATCTACAAACTTCCCCTTTTCATTACTTTCAATCGTATAACTTTCAGTAGAATCTAATAAATTCTCAATCCAAAAATCTACAGTTTCAAAATATTTACTCATTTATTTTTTCCCTCCATTTTTTATCCAAAATTTATATTTTCTTACGGTTATTATACCATATTTTCAATATTCTTATCAAATTTTGTTTTTAAATTAAATAGTAAAAAATTTATTTATTAATTTAATATTTTTAAAATAATATGGGAAAAAAATATAATTTTAGCATAGTTGATTGGAGTATTTTTTTATGTTATAATATTTTTTGATCACTTAAATAAATTAAGGCTAATATGAACTTTAAAAGGAGTTACAAATAATGAATTTTGAAAATGATCTCGATGACAAAAATATAATAAATAATGCAGAAAATGCTGATAAAATCGCCTCTACTTCTCTTGGAAGCGCAGTTTGTGAAACAGTTTTACCATCAGTTCCACTTCAGCCATTAGAAACCATTGAAAGAAGCATACAAAAAAAATACCGTTCAGCACTTTGGACACCATTTGTGCGAGCTTTAAAGGAATTTGAGATGGTAAAGGATGGAGATAGAATCGCAGTTGCAATTTCTGGTGGAAAAGACAGTCTCTTACTTTCAAAGCTATTTCAGGAATTAAAAAGAGCCAGCAGAACTAATTTTGAAGTAGTTTTTATTTCAATGAACCCAGGATTTAATCCTGCTAATTTAAATAATTTGAAAAAAAATCTAAAACATCTAAATATCCCGTGTGAAATTTATGATGACAATATCTTTGAAATTGCCGAAAAAATTGCAAAAGACTATCCTTGCTATATGTGTGCCAAAATGCGGCGTGGCAGCCTTTATACAAAAGCAACTTCACTTGGTTGCAATAAGCTTGCTCTTGGGCATCATTTTGACGATGTTATCGAAACTACTCTAATGAGTATGTTTTATATGGGAAAATTCGAGACAATGTTGCCTAAATTAAAGTCCGATAATTTTAATATAGAATTGATTCGACCTCTATTTTATGTTGAAGAAAAGGCAATCATAAAATGGGTAAGAAATAATGGAATCCTGCCGATGAACTGCGGATGCACAGTAGCTGCTGAAAAGACTTCCAGCAAACGTCGTGAAACAAAAGAATTAATTGCACAGCTTGTAAAAAACAATCCAGACATAAAAAAACGTATCATTCAGTCAACTCAAAATGTAAATTTAGAAAAAATATTAGGATGGAAAGATTCAAATGGAAGATACTCGTATTTAGACAATTTTTAGTTAAATAATTTTTAAAAAGAAAGACTAACTATAAAAAGTCAAGCATAAATTTTAAAGTTTTTAGATAAAAT
>NZ_DBHIXN010000060.1:0-10683 GCF_057270615.1 Leptotrichia sp. | reverse complement strand
TCCCGCTAAGATATATGTATGTACCTGAAGTGGAAATAGTGTCGTATTCAGAAGTAGCAGAATTAAGTGAGAAAGCGGGAGGAAAATTTGAAATAATAGTAAAGCAGATAATAAGGGACGGGAAATATGCGACAGTAGGAGATCCAATATCGTTGGGGTTAAGAGGTATAGGAAGAATAAAAGATGAGATTGGTAAAATTATTGGTGTGGGAGGGGTGAGTCATGCAGATGATAAAAATTAAAATGACACTTGTATTTTTTGTAAATTTTTTTATAATAAATAATTTAATTTTTGGAATGAAATTATCAGAAATTTCTGGAATAGAAAAATTAGTTGATTACAATAAAATAAAAAATATTGAAGTTGAAAGAGTAATAGAAAAAAAAGCAGGTACTTCAGGTCCACTAAGTAGAAAAGAAAATATTTTGTACGTAAATGGAGAAAAAGATAAATTTACTGGTGCAGTGATTTCTAGAGAAAATAATTATATAACTGCAATATACACATATATAAATGGTAAAAATAATGGAATAGGAACACAGTATTATAAAAATGGAAAAATAGACTCCACAAAAATTTATAAAAATGATATTCCAATAGAAATAACAGATTATTATGAAAATGGAAATATTAGACAAAGCTATAAACAAATGGAAGAAATGAAAAGAGGAGTTAAAATTACTTATTACAAAGATAAGAATAAAATATCTTCTAAACAAGAAGTAATATTAGATGACAGTAAAGTAAAAGTAGTAGACTACATAAAAAATGGAAAAACAACAGTATATGAAAAAAATGGAAACATACTAGGAGAACTTAACTTTAATAATGGAAGTTTATTGGGAGAAAGGCAGAAGCTGTATAAAAATGGGAAAGTGAAGTATGATTTCATAGGAGGGACAAAAGATATAAAAGGATTGAAGGCTATGCGAGGCTACATTGAATATTATGACAACAGTGATATTATGAAATACAGCTGCGATGAAGCGACAAAAGACAACTGGAAATGCAAGGAATACAGTAAGGATGGAAGTTTTAAGCAGAATGTGGATGGGAAAAAATATGTGTCTGTGAATAATAATCATCACGGAAACATTTGGGTGAACATATTTTTAGGTGCTTGGAATATATTGAATCCTTAGTATTAAAAAAAGGGGTAATAAAAAATGTGGAATAGAAAGAAAGAATGGGCAGAAAGCCTGATAGGGATAAAGGAAGGAATCCCGCTAAGATATATGTATGTACCTGAAGTGGAAATAGTGTCGTATTCAGAAGTAGCAGAATTAAGTGAGAAAGCGGGAGGAAAATTTGAAATAATAGTGAAACAGGTAATAAGGGACGGGAAATATGCGACAGTAGGAGATCCAATATCATTAGGAATGAGGGGGATAGGAAGAATAGCGGATAAGATTGGTAAGATTGTAGGCGGATTAACAAAAGTTGGGGGGAATAAAAATGTTGAATAAAATTAGAAAATTATCATATTTTTTGTTTTTATTATTTATTAATATTTCATTGTTTGCTGTTAAACTTTCTGAAATAAGTGGGATTAAAAAATTGAGTAATTATAATGAAATAAAAAATATAGAAGTTAGTAGAATTTTTGAAAAAAAAAGTGGAACTTCTGTATTTAATAGAATTAATGGTTTAGCATACCCAAAAAATGAAAATAAAGTTTTTAGTGGAGTGTTAATAGCAAGAGAAAATAACAATATAGTAGGTCTTTATCAATATAATAATGGGAAATTGGAAGGAATAGTGAATGATTATTATGAAAATGGACAAATTCATATAAATTCAATTGCACGTAATGATAAAATAGAAGGTAAGACATTTATATATTATCCTGATGGAAAATTACAAGATTATAGAATTTTTGAAAATGATATTATTATTAAATCAACAGAATATAATAAAAATGGGAAAATAAAGAATACATTAACATCAACAGGAGGATTAAATGCAGTTATAATATTATATTATGAAAATGAATTTAAAAGTGCAGAAATAGAAGTTATTCAAGATTATAGCAATAGAAAAGAAGAAATAAAATTTATAAAAAATGGAAAAACGACAGTATATGAAAGAAATGGAAACATACTGGGAGAACTTAACTTTAATAACGGAAGCCTTTTAGGAGAAAGACAGAAGCTATATAAAAATGGGAAAGTGAAGTATGATTTCATAGGAGGGACAAAAGATATAAAAGGATTGAAGGCTATGCGAAGCTACATTGAATATTATGACAACAGTGATACTATGAAATACAGCTGCGATGAAGTGTCAAAAGACAACTGGAAATGCAAGGAATACAGTAAGGATGGAAGTTTTAAGCAAAATGTAGATGGAAGAAAATATGTGTCTGTGAATAATAATCATCACGGAAATATTTGGGTAAACATATTTTTAGGTGCTTGGAACATATTGAATCCTTAGTATTAAAAAAGAGGTAATAAAAAATGTGGAATAGAAAGAAAGAATGGGCAGAAAGCCTGATAGGGATAAAGGAAGGAATCCCGCTAAGATATATGTATGTACCTGAAGTGGAAATAGTGTCGTATTCAGAAGTGGCAGAATTAAGTGAGAAAGCGGGAGGAAAATTTGAAATAATAGTAAAGCAGATAATAAGGGACGGGAAATATGCGACAGTAGGAGATCCAATATCGTTGGGGTTAAGAGGTATAGGAAGAATAAAAGATGAGATTGGTAAAATTATTGGTGTGGGAGGGAAAAAAGATGGGATTATTTAATTTAAAAAAAACAATCGTAATAATATTTTGTAATATTTCAATTATGATGTTCGCTTCAAAATTATCTGCCATCGAAGGTATAAAAAAATTAGAAAATTATAATGAATTAAAAAATGTAGAGGCAGAGAGAATAGTGAAAGATAATTTGGTAGAAAGAAATAGACAATTGGATAAAGTATTTGTAAAAGGAGAAAAAGAACCGTTTAATGGAATAGTAGTCGTAGAAAAAAATAAATTGATACTCGGTTTGTATTTTTATATTAATGGGAAAGGAAATGGTTTAATATATAAATATTATCCGAATGGGAAATTAGCTTCTAGGAATTTGTATAAAAATGATTATCTTATCCAATATACTGATTATAATAAAAATGGCTCAATATATAGAAAGTTTAAATCAGAAGACGGAATAAATGGAATAATAGAAGCAACAAATGATAAATATAGTATCATAATGAATGTAATTCAGGAATATAATTCCAATAGAGAAATGGAATATATTAAGAATGGGAAAACAACAGTATATGAAAAAAATGGAAACATACTAGGAGAACTTAACTTTAATAATGGAAGTTTACTGGGAGAAAGACAGAAACTGTATAAAAATGGGAAAGTGAAATATGACTTTATAGGAGGAGCAAAAGACATAAAGGATTTGAAGGCAATACGAAGCTATATAGAGTATTTTGATAACAGCGATACTATGAAATATAGCTGTAATGAAGTGTCAACAGGAAATTGGAAATGTAAAGAATATAGCAAGGATGGAAGTTTCAAGCAAAATGTGGATGGAAGGAAATATGTAGCTGTGAACAATAATCATCATGGAAATATATGGATAAATATATTTTTAGGTGTTTGGAACATATTGAATCCTTAATATTTTAAAGAAGTAAATAGAGATAGAGGAATTAAGTAAAAATGGAATAATGAAATAAACGAAGGAGGAAAAGATGAAAGCGGCGATATTACTTAGCCCAGTCAACAAGGATGGTGTGAATATAGGAATTTTTAACAAGGTGATAAAAAATTTTATGAAAAATCCAGTTCCATTAGGAGAAGTTGCAGGAGGCAATGCAGGAATAAGTGAAATATTGCTGTTACCTGTATACGTAGATACAGTTGAATACTTAAAGTACGATTCTCAAAGCGGAGCGAATGGGGCAACGCAATTAATGATGGCAAAGAAAGCGAGAGGTATATTTGAAGGGCAGTACGACTATCTAAAGTTTTCAGAAAATTCGGTAGTAAAGATAGGGGGAAGGATAGTGTTCTTGAGCCTTGACAAAACAAAAACGGCAGACGGAACAAAAGAGAAGAATGCCTTTAATGAAGAAGTAACGGACGAGAAGGACTTAACTGATGGGATACGCAAGTATTCAAAAATGGGTAAAGAAGAGCAGAAGAGATTCAGGCAGAAAACAGGTAAGAAACTGATAGAGTATGTATCAAACCTGACGGCAATAAATCAATTATCAGAATGGGCAATATCAAATGACACTCCACCGACAGAAGGGGAACAGAAGAAGGGGCAAAATCCTGAGAAAAGGGATCCCTCACAACCAGCGGATGCGTACAGGGGGATAACTAAGAGCTTGACGATAGTATATTTTAAAGACGACAAGCCGATGAAGAAGAAGGGGACGGCAAATGAATGGGATAAGAAAAAAGATGCTGATAAGGAATATGAGTATGCAGAAATACAGAAGCGTCTGAATGCGATAGAAAAGGAAATAAGCAGTCTTGATGTAAAGATAAAGAATGAATTATATGCAAAAGAAGACAGGGACTTAAAGAAAAGGGTATTGATAGGCAAATATGGAAGTGAAGATGCTATTAAATCAAGGATTAACACATTGAAAACAGAAATGGATGCGGTGAGTAAAAGCAAGGATTTGCTGAACAATGAAAAAACTCGGTTAACAGCGGCAAATGCCAAAGAATCAGATTTAGAGAATGTGGAACTAAAGATAAAAGAGGCAGAAGAGCAGGAAGAATTGCTAAAAACAGAAAAGCAGGACATTGAGGGAGTGCTAAAAAATGATATGGAAGATGAAAAGACATTATCAGAGCTGAAAAAATACAGAGCTCAACAAAACAAGCTGATAGAAGAAAAAGAAGGAATAAAGAAGGACAAACTCAAGGGACAGGCAAACTATGAGGCATACAAAGAACAGGAAGACTTGAAGAACTGGACGGAAAGCTTGTTGGGAGTAGAACTTGAAGCCCCATTGAGATATATGTATATTCCCGAAGTGGAACTGGTATCATATAGTGAAGAGATGAACTTAGCAGAATCGGAAGGAAGATTTGAAGTTTTATTAAAACAGTCATTCAAGAGGGAACAGTATGTAGAAGTAGGAGATCCGTTGAGCTTAGGTAAGAAGGGATTAGGTAAATTGATAGGAGGTATTGAGAAAATCTTTGGGGATGGAGATTCTAATAAAGGAGGAGAAGATGGAAATAATGATTAGAGATAGAAAAAAATATTTTCTTATCTTATTTATAATTATGAATTTTATAGTGTTTCCAGTTTCATTATCGACAGTAAAGAGAATTGATAAATTAAGTAACTATAACGAAATTAAAGATATTAGTGTGAGTAGAATATATGAAAAAATGGGGACAGATCCTGTATTTGATAGAAAAAATGGAATTACTTATGTAAAAGGAGAAATAAATCCTTTTGATGGAATAATGATAGCAAGAATTAACGGACAAAATATAACTGGAATTTATCAATATTCTAATGGAAAAAAGGAAGGAATAACCTATGATTACTATGAGAATGGACAATTATATATAAAAGCTTCCAGTAAAAATAATAAAACAGAAGGAGAAGGCTTTGAATTTTATCTGAATGGGAAATTAAAAGATAAAAGATTTTACAAAAATGGTATTATAGTTGATTCAACAGAGTATAATCAAAATGGAAAATTAAGTAGAATATTCAAGGCAACAGAAGGATTAAGAGGAATTATAACAGGATATTATGAAGATGGTATACATAAAAGTTGTGAAATGAATGTGATACAAGATTACAGTAAAAAGGGAATAATAGGATATATTAGAGATGGAGAATCCACAGCATATGACAAAAAAGGGCGAATTATGGGGATACTGAACTATAAGGATGGTAAGTTGACAGGATTGGAACAGAAAGTGTTTAAAAATGGAAAACTTAAATATAACTTTATTTCAGCATCGGAAAAAGCAACAGAGGATATTAAGGCAATGGATTACTACATTGAGTACTTTAATAACAGTGATCAGAAAAAACTGGATTGTAAGGAACTGGCAAGTAATAACTGGCGATGTAAGGAATACAGCAAGAATGGAAATTTTAAAAGAGAATTTGATTCACCTACGTTTAGAAGTCCAAATGACTGGAGTTTTGGGATAAATGCGTTATTGGGGATACTTAATATATTGTTTTAAAGGAAAAAGGGGGGATTTGAAAGGAGTTGTAATAAAGTTGGTTAAAAGAATAATAAAGAACTGGACAGAAAGTCTATTGGGAGTGGAACTGGAAGTGCCATTAAGATATATGTATGTACCCGAAGTGGAGCTGGTATCGTATAGCGAGTCAATGGACTTGTCGGAATCAGAAGGAAGATTTGAGGTACTGCTGAAGCAGTCCTTCAAGAGGAAGCAGTATGTTGAAGTAGGAGATCCGACGAGCTTAGGGCTGAAACAAGGTGGAAAATTGATAGAGAGCATTGGAAAGATTTTTGGAGTTGGTGATTCTGATAAAGGAGTAAAAGATGTTAAATAGGAAATATATATTAATATTTTTGATTTTTAATACTGTTTTAAATGGAATGAAATTATCGGAAGTAGAAGGAATAAGAAAATTAAGTAATTATGATGAAATCAAGAATATTAATGTAGAAAGAATAGTGGATTATAATGATATTGAAAGAAATAAAAAATTGGACAGAGTTTACGTAAATGGAGAAATTAAACCATTTACTGGATTAGCATTTAGAAAAAAAAATAATAGAATAATCGCAATTACTTTTTACATTAATGGAAAATCAGAAGGAAATCATTATAGATATTTTGATAATGGGCAATTGTATGTAAAAATTAATTTAAAAAACGATAAATCAGAAGGAGAAAGTTATGAATATTATCCAAATGGTAAAATAAGTGATAAAAGTTTTTATAAGAATGATATAATAACTAAATTAACGGGCTATTATGAAAACGGTAAAATAAAAAGAATATTTAAAACAACAGAAGGGTTAAGAGGAATTATAACAGGATATTATGAAGACGGAATAAGCAAAGCTTCAGAAATGAATGTTATTCAAGATTATAGTGAAAAAAGAGTATTAAAATTTATACATGATGGAGAATCCACAGCATATGACAAAAAAGGACAAATTATGGGAATACTGAACTATAAGGATGGTAAGTTGACAGGATTAGAGCAAAAATTGTTTAAAAATGGAAAACTTAAATATGACTTTATTTCAGCCTCAGAAAAGCCGGTAAGGGATATTAAGGCAATGGACTTTTATGTGGAGTACTTTAATAACAGCGAGCAGAAAAAACTGGATTGTAAGGAACTGGCAAGTAATAACTGGCGATGCAAAGAATACAGCAAGAATGGAAATTTTAAAAGAGAATTTGATTCACCTACGTTTAGAAGTCCAAATGACTGGAGTTTTGGGATAAATGCGTTGTTAGGGATAATTAATATATTGTTTTAGAAAAAAGTAACAAATAACTGAATAGAAGATTTTATAAAAATATAGAAAAGGATTTTAGGAAATTAAATAAAGGAAGTGATAAAATGGCAGAATTAAAACAAGAGGTGAGTGCTGTAACGATAAACAGAAGAATAAAAAAAGGTAATAATGAGTTACTAGGGAAAGTTCAGGTGTATGTAGTTAATAAAAAAAATAATAGAACATACCTTCTATTTAAAAATTTTGAAATAATAGTGAAAAATTCTATGTTTAATCATTCTATACTTGAAATGACATTTCAAGTTGCATTAAAAGATGAATTTACAGTAAAAAAAATGGAAAATATTAAATTATCTTCTGAAATAAATGATTTGTTGTATCAAGATAAACAATATATAGGTGTTGATTTAAATTCTGGAAAAACATTATTTTATGGTATTATTGAGGAACTTGAATACGATGAAAAAAGCAGAATTTATAAATTAAGAGCAAGTTCAATTTCAAAATTACTTGATAGAATACCTCAGTATATTGATTTTAAAACAGGATATTCATTAAATTTCCTTTTAAAAAAGATGCAGGCAAAAATACATAGATATTTGTCAAATGATGCAATGAAAGAAAAGGAAGAGATTTCACTTTCTCAAATTGATTTTGATATAAAAGATGAGGAATTAGAATTTGAAAGTATAATGAAATATGGGTTTATTATTATGTATAATGAAACATATTGGGAATTTTTAAAAAGAATTTTGTTTACAGAAGTGATAAAAATACCTATATATATGAAAGGTAAGAGAGTTACTATAGGATTTTCAGTAGATAAAAATAAGAATAAAAATAAAAAAATAAAATTAAACTGGATAAAAAATGAATTTAGTGAGTATCTTGAAATAGGAGATTATTACGATGGATTTTGTCTATATGAAAGTGAAATAAGAATAAGTAATTTTTATGGAACAGAATATTATTATAGAAGTGAAGAACCTGAAAGTATAAAAGAATTTATAATTCATCCAAAAGAAATTTATCCTTTTATTTTAGAAGGAAAAGTTATAAAAACGGTATACACTGAAAAAATAGATTATTGGCAAAAAGAAAAAATAGAATATGCAAAAAATGAAAATAAGAAATTGGATAAAAAAAGGAAAGACTTAATTGATGAAAAAAATAAACTGGAAGAACATAGAACAGAGGTGGATAAAAAATTAGAAGAATTGTTGGAGAAAGAAAGGTTAACAGAAGCTCAAAAAAGTGAAAAAAAAGCATTGGAAGAGGAACTAAAAAATTTGGATAAAAGATTAGGAACAAGCAAGATAACTTATCATCCCTCTGAAATTGAAACCTGGGAAGGAGATTATAAAGAAATAGTTGAAGAAGGAGAAATGATTAAAGAAATAGATAAAATTGATACCCAAATTAAAAAAAATGATATAGCTTTAGGTCAAGAAATAGAACAATCAAAAAGAGGAACATTATTGGGAACAGGTAGAATATTCAATCATCCTTCTGAAATTGAAACTTGGGAAGGAGATTTTGAGGAAGTGATAGATGGGGAGATACCAAAAAGAATAGAAAATGTTGGTATTATAATTGATAAAAATGAAAAAATTATAAATAAAGTAATAGAAGAAACTAAGAATATAGGTGTAGAAGTAGACTTTAATGAAGCCTTAAAAAAATTGGGAGATGCAGAAAGAAATAGATATCCTTATTTTGAGGAAACTGTTGAAGGGATTGAGAATGGAGTGTATTCTGCTGAAATGATGGGAGAAAAAGGTGTAAAGATAAACACAGAAACTGAAAATATTGTTTCTGTAGGTAATCAAGTAGGTACAAGTGAAAATAGTAAAACACAAAATGATGAAGTTCAAAATATGCCATTAGAATCTACGAATAGTCAAGCAACTTCAGAAAAAGTAAATGATGGTAATAATGAAAAAACTTCGGATGCTACTGGCAAAGAAACGACAGAGAACAATGTTAGCTCATCTGAAAAACAAATAACAGTACAAAACGAATATTACTACGCTTATGATATACTTAGTAATTCAGGATATTCTAAAGGTAATTCAACTACGTTAATCCCCCAACCAGGTGAAAAGATCTTAATTATATTTTTTTCTAATCGTAGTTTTTCTTTTGGAACTTTATCTAATGAAAATAAAGAAAATATAAAAAATGAAATTATTAAATTTAATACAAATCAAATGCAAATGCAAGCAGATAAAAATATAAATGTAAATGCAAAAGAAAAAGTTTCATTTGAATCATCATTAATAGATTATAAAACAGAAAATTAAGTGTAAGGAGTGTTGCAATATGAAACAGAGTGATATGTTAAAAAATGGCGATAATTTAATATGTAATGCTGGAAGTCAACCAAGTAAATTTCAAATAACAAGAAAAAAATTTACAGTAAACGGAGAAATTGTAGCAACTGTTGAAGATAATGTTGCTGGTGTAAATGTTCAAAGTTTTGGTTCATGTAAATTTGCAGAAACTTGCAAATTAAATTCAGAATTATATGGTTCAAAATTAACGTGGACAAACTATGTTGAAAAAATAAGAATACTTGGTGAATATAAGATAAATGATAACTCTATATGTCAATGTCCGATTGGTGGAATGATAAAAAAAATGAAATAAAAGAGGCAGAAGAGTAGGAAGAACTGCTTAGTCTAATCAATAAGAAAAGTATAAATATGGGGTAATTGGAGTAGAAGAAACATTGCAAATAGAGGAAATGTTAATAATATAGAGAGGAGAAATCATATGAAGGCATTAGTGTTCTTTAGTCCAGTAACTGACAGGATGAATTCAGAAACTTTTATGAAAGAGTTGAAAAAATTTAGAGATGATGCTTTTGGGGAGTTAGAAAAAGCACTGAAATCAAATGAGAAAGCATCACATAGTAAAATACTTCTGTTGCCTGTATATATAACAGGGATACAATTTTTAAAAGGAAGTACAGAAATTACATCCATAATGTTAATGGATAAGGAAAATGCAAGCTGGAGAGAAAACAGGTTCGCATATTTCCAATTTAAAGACGGGGAGTATATAAAAGTATTAGGAGATATTGTTTCACTGGATATAGATAAGAAACCGGGGGAAGATGGAGTGGCAGAAAGCATAACAAAATATGGTGAAATGGGGGCAAGCGAGAAAAAAAGGTTTAGACAGAAAATAGGGAAAAAAGCAATACAGTATTTATCAAATCTAGCTTCCATCA
>NZ_DBHIXN010000059.1:0-10980 GCF_057270615.1 Leptotrichia sp. | reverse complement strand
CTTTCAATAATTCAAATCGTTCAGGATACAAAGGAACGATTGGATTTAAACATACTTTTTAGTGAAAATTTTAAAATTTGATTGATTTTTTTGTTAATTATGGCACAGTAAAAATATTTATGTTAAATCCTGTTTGGAAAATAGAGAAGATATTTTGTTTACTTTCTGGCAAGGGGTTAAGGCCCCTTGTTAGATAATAGATATGTTCGATAACCTAAGTTTTTTTATCTATACAAAGGGTCAAGACCCCTTGCTTCAAGATATTTATTTTATTAAATTCTAAGTTTGTATAGTTATCGAACAGGTCTAATATTTATAACAAATTTATTTTAATTATTTGAAAATAAATATCAGGTTTAATCTAAATAAAAAGATTTACAACATATTCGTTATTCAAATGGGGTTTAGTATAAATTCTAAAACTGCGACTATTTTACTCAAATCCTAAGTTTATATGATTTTTAATAGTTTAATTTTAAACAGATTCGAGCATAGTATAAAAGAACTTAAAGATATTTAATTCCAATATAAAAAAATGTTGCATTTAATATTGTGATTTATGATTTATATAATCAAAATAAATAAATCCATCATCTGTCACAACCATCTTCGTAATACTCCCATTATCCAGCTTAAATTTCCAATATCCATCCAGATTATTAAATAAATAGTAACTAATTGCAGTTTGAATGACACCAGCATGAGCTACAATAAGAATTTTTTTATTTTGATATTTTTCTTTTATTTCATCAATTTTTTTTACAATTCGTTTTTGTAAATCATCAAGGCTTTCTCCTTCTTTTGTTCTAAAATATTTCCAATTATTTTTCATTTCATCAATATAATGCGGAAATTCTTTTTCAATTTCATTATAACTTTTTCCTTCAATATCTCCAAAATTAAGTTCTCTTAGCTCTT
The DNA here is from genome assembly GCF_057270615.1 of Leptotrichia sp. Lineage (NCBI taxonomy): Bacteria > Fusobacteriati > Fusobacteriota > Fusobacteriia > Fusobacteriales > Leptotrichiaceae > Leptotrichia > Leptotrichia sp. The sequence continues at coordinate 10,062 of NZ_DBHIXN010000059.1, read as the reverse complement.
TTGAAAAATATTTTTCAATATTTTCATCAAGTTCAAGTAATTCAAGGCTTTCTCTGCATCTTTTCAAGTCGCTTGAAAAAACTATGTCGATTTTTTCATTCATTTCTTCAAGTTTCTTTTTTGTATTTTTTAACTGATTAATTCCAGTTTCATTCAAACCTGGATTCAAATGTCCATAATATAAATTTTTTTTATTGTAATCTGTTTCACCGTGGCGTATAAATAAAATTTCTGTCATTTTATTTTTCCTTTCTTTATTTTTTATTCGATAACCTAAGTTTTTTTATTTCTACAAGGGGTCGTTCCATTACTTTAGGATATTTATTAAATCCTAAGTTTGTATGGTTATTTATTATTTAAATTTTATCTCAAAATAATTCCTAAAAATAAAACTAGAATTGAAGTAAGTTCAAGACAAGCTCCCATTGTGTCGCCAGTTATTCCATCAATTTTTTTTCGTACATTTAACATAAAAATAATTATAAATATAAATGCAATGGATATAGCAACAATTCCTTTTATGCCAATTATGTAAAAAACCAGAATAATTGATAGAGCAAGTGAAAAAATTGCTTCAAAGATGCCATTTTCAGAAATTATGGCATTGCTCATTCCAGATTTTCTGGCATAGTTAGAAAGTCCAGCATTTACTGGGGTTGAAAGTCTGGCAATAATTGGAAAGATTATGAGATATTTTGAGTTTATTGTGATTATTTCAGAGATTAGGACAGTTTTTGTGATAAAATACAAAATTAAAATAACTGTTCCATTTGTTCCTATTCTTGAGTCTTTCATAATTTCTAGCATTTTTTCTTTTTTGGCATAGCTGAATAATCCGTCAAAAGTATCGGCAAGTCCGTCAATATGGATTATTCCTACAATTAAGATTTCTAAAATTATTAAAAATATGGCAATTATTGTTTTGTTATAAAAAATATTTTTTAAATAGACTGTAATTAAAAAATTTGCAAAATATAAAATTAAGCCGATGATTAAGCCGACTAAAGGGAAAAATTTTATTGATTTTCCGAGCTTTTTTTCGCTGTAATTAATTTTTAGCGGTATTGGGATTCGTGTCATAAATTGAATGAGAATGATAAATTGTTCAAAAAAATTTTTTATGTACTTCATAATATCTCCATTTTTATTTTTTAGATTTTTTTGTTTATTTTCGTAGTTATCAAATAGATTTATTTTATCATTTTTATATAAAAAAATCACGTTATTTTTGTTTTTTTTGTAAAAAAATAGTGAAAAAAAATATTATGTTTTAAATTGCTTGTTTTTCTTTTTAGAATATGTTATTCTATTGTCATCAAATAAAAAACAGAAGGAGCATTAAAATATGTGGTTTCCATTATTTGTAAACTTAAAAGATAAAAAAGTTTTGGTTATTGGTGGCGGAAAAGTTGCGTTTAAAAAAATTAGTAAAATTATGGAATATGAGGCTGATATTACAGTTATTTCGGAAAATATTGCAGAAGAGAAGTTGCTGGAACTAAAAAATTTGAGAATAGAGAATAATAGAAAAATTGAAAATAATAAAGATGAGATTGAAAAACTTGTAAAAGAGTATTTTTTAGTTATTGCAGCTACGGATAATGAGGAATTGAATGAAAATGTGGCTGAAATTTGTGATTCTAAAGGAATATTAATCAATAATGTATCTTCAAAAACTAAGATGAATTCGATGTTTGGAGGAATTGTAAAAAATGATGAATTTCAAATTGCAATTTCTACAAGTGGAAAAAATTGTAAGCGTTCACGTGCGATGAAAAGTGAAATTCAAAAGGTTTTGGATAGAATTGAAAAATAAAAAAATCTGATTTTAAATTTAAAATAGAGAAAATGAAAAAGGTGAAGTAAAAATGTTTAAAAGACATAGAAAATTGAGAAAAAATGAAGCTATAAGAAATCTTGTAAAAGATGTCTATATTGCAAAGGAGGATTTGATTTATCCAATTTTTGTTGAAGAAGGGGAAAATATAAAAAGTGAGATTCCGTCAATGCCTGGAATCTTTAGGTATTCAATTGACAGACTTTCAGAAGAGCTGGATGAACTTGTAAAATTGGGAATAAATTCGATTTTGCTTTTTGGAATTCCTAAAACAAAGGATGCCTGTGCTACACAAGCATATAATGAAAATGGAATTGTTCAAAATGCAGTTAGATTTATAAAAAAAAATTATGATAATTTTCTTGTAATTTGTGATATTTGCTGTTGTGAATACACAAATCATGGGCATTGTGGAATACTTGATGAAAATGGTTATGTCAAGAATGATGAAACTTTGGAAGTTTTGGGGAAAATAGCACTTTCCTATGCAAAGGCTGGAGTTGACATTGTGGCTCCATCAGATATGATGGATGGACGTGTGGAAAAAATTTCAGAAGTTTTGGCTCAAAATCATTTTGAAAATATTCCAATAATGGCATATTCAGTAAAATATTCATCTGCATTCTATGGCCCTTTCAGAGATGCGGCAGATTCAGCACCACAATTTGGCGATAGAAAGTCCTATCAGATGAATTTTCAATATTCAAAGGATGCAATAGATGAAGTTGACGAAGATTTACGGCAAGGAGCGGATATTATAATTGTAAAGCCTGCGATGGCATATCTTGATGTAATAAAAAAAGTAAGCGATAATTTTGAAGTTCCGATTGTGGCTTATAGTGTTTCGGGGGAATATTCGATGGTAAAGGCTGCAGCTCAAAATGGCTGGATTGATGAAATGAAAATTGTGATGGAGCAAATGTATGCTATGAAACGTGCTGGAGCAAATGCAATTATTACTTATTATGCAAAGGAAGTTGCCAAATATATTTGAATCCATTTAAAATTGAATTATCAAAAATTATATAAACTTAATGTTTGAGTAAAATAGTCATAGCTTTTGAGTTTGATTTTAAATTAGTTTTACTATGATAGTATAAAAGTTTTGACTACTTTTTTAAATAAAAAAAATAAATAAAAATTTTATAAAGAAAGAGAAAAAATATGAAAATAGTTATAGCGGGAGCTGGTGTTGTTGGAGAATCGCTTTGTAGTGAACTTTCAGCAGAAGGAAATGATGTTATTCTTATTGAAAAGGAAGAAAAAATATTAAATAAACTTGTAGAAACTTATGATATAACAGGACTTGTTGGGAATGGAGCTTCTTATGAAACTTTGCTGGAAGCGGGAACAGATACTGCTGATATTTTTATTGCAGCTACTGAATTAGATGAATTAAACATAATTTCTTCTATTATAGCAAAAAAACTTGGAACAAAATTTACAATAGCAAGAGTGAGAAATCCTGAATATAGTTCAAATATGCAGTTTGTAAGGGAAGGGCTTGGAATTTCACTTATGATAAATCCTGAACTGGAAACTGCTAAAAGTATTGCAAATAAATTAATGTTTCCAGTCGCTTTAAGTGTAGAAAACTTTTTTGGTCAAAGAGCTGGATTTATTTCAATAAGAGTTCAAAAAGATAACTTTTTAAATGGGATGCAGTTAAAAAAACTTGAATTTAGTTCAAAGGACAAAGTGATTATCTGTACTGTTAGAAGAGGTGAAAATGTATTTATACCAAGTGGAGATTTTACTATCTTAGAAGGGGATATTGTCCATATTGCAGGATCAAAAGAGGCAGTACATAAATTTTATGATAAAATTGAAAAAAGCAATTTAAAAATTGATTCTGCACTGCTTGTTGGTGGAGGAACAATTTCTCACTATCTAATAGGAAAACTGCTGGAAAACAAAATTAAAGTAAAAGTTATAGAAAATAATAAAGAACGTGCAGAAAGATTAAGTGAGTCGTATCCAAGGGCAATTGTAATAAGAGGAGATGAAGCTGATCAGGAATTTCTGATGCAGGAAGGGATAAGTAATTATGATTCAACTGTAATTCTTACAGATAGTGACGAAGAAAATACAGTTATTACAATGTTTGTAAATTCCATAACAAATTCTAAATTAATCACAAAAATGAACAGGACTCTAATGCTTTCAATACTTGAAAAAAATACAAGAACATCTACAGTTGTACCTAAAAAAGTTATTTCTGATATGATAATAAGCGTTGTAAGATCAAAAACTGATATGCGTGGTTCTACAATGAGCTTTTTATATAGGCTAGAAAATCAAGTAGAATTTATTACTTTTGAAATTAACAAAAATAGCTGTGCTATTGATATTCCATTAAAAGATTTAAAAATAAAAAAAGGTACGTTAATTGCGAGCATATTAAGAGACGGAAAAATGATTTTTCCTGGAGGAAATGATGCAATAAAAATTAACGATAGCGTGATGGTCGTTACAACAGCATCTTCAATCGAAGATTTTGATGATATTTTAGAATAAAATTTAAATATGTGTTACTATAAAAGTAAAATCTATAAAAATAACAGCAAGAATTTTTTATTAAAAATTTTAGAATTAAGCTAAAAAATACTGCTATATAAACTTTTGATATGCATATTGGGTTTAAGGAGTAAAAATGAATAAAAAAATGATAAGTTTTATAATCGGAAAAATACTTATACTTGAGGCTGGCTTAATGGTCTTGCCTTTGATTATAAGTTTTTTATATAATGAAAGTGCAAAATATAAAATTGCTTACGGATCTGTAATAGCTCTTCTTTTGGCAATTGGATTTGCACTTTCGGCAAAGCTTCCTGAAGATCAGAGGATTCAAGGAAGAGAAGGGTATATAATAGTGTCCTTATCTTGGATTCTGATGTCTATATTCGGAGCATTGCCATTTGTGTTTACAAAGGAAATACCATCGTTTATTGATGCTTTTTTTGAAATTGTAAGCGGATTTACAACAACAGGATCAAGTATAATAACAGATCTTACTAAAATTAGCCATTCTAATTTGTTTTGGAGGAGTTTTACCCATTTTGTGGGAGGAATGGGAGTTCTGGTGCTAGCACTTGCAATTTTTCCAAGTTCTGCAACATCGGTTCACGTAATGAAGGCTGAAGTCCCTGGACCAACATTTGGAAAATTAGTTTCAAAGTTGTCAACAACTGCCAGAATGCTTTATAAAATTTATATTGTTATGACAGTAGTTTTAATAATTTTATTAATGCTTGGAGGGCTTGATTTATTTGAATCTTCACTTTTGGCATTTGGTACAGCTGGAACGGGTGGATTTGGAGTAAGAAACGGAAGTATTTTACCATATAATAATCCTTATGTTGAAATAGTGCTTGGGATTGGAATGATAGTGTTTGGAGTAAACTTTAATATATATTATTTTATTTTAATTGGAAAAGTAAAAGATGTATTTAAAAATGAGGAATTGAAGTATTATTTGTTAATAATATTTGGGGCAATTGTATTAATAGTTTTAAATATTTGCAAAAGCTATGGGTCAATTTTACATTGTATAAGAGATGTGTTTTTCTCAGTTTCGTCAGTTATTACGACAACAGGTTATTCTACAGCTGATTTTGGAAAGTGGCCATTATTTTCGCAAGTTATATTATTGATTTTAATGTTTTTTGGAGCATGTGCAGGATCTACAGCTGGAGGACTAAAAATCTCAAGAGTTATTTTAATGGTAAAAATTTACTTTGCAGAAATAATTCAAATGATAAGTCCCAATCGTGTAGTTGCAATAAAATATGATGACAAGCCTGTAAATATGAAAATGCAAAAAAGCATTGCAGTATACTTTTTAGTTTATTCCTTGGTTTTTGGAGGAATATTACTAATGATCTCTTATTCTACAACTGACTTTATGACAGCTTTTAGTGCTGTTGCTGCTACATTTAACAATATTGGGCCTGGATTAGGAAAAGTTGGACCAGCATTTAGTTTTGCTGAGTTAAGTGATTTCTCAAAAGTAATTTTGAGTTTTGGAATGCTTGCAGGAAGATTAGAGATTTTTCCAATGTTAATATTATTTTCACCAACAGCTTGGAAATTGAAATAGAAAAAAATTTAAGAGACATTTTTTTATTAACTTGAAAAAATCTATATAAAATGAAGTTTTTATTATGTCAATACTTGAAAATTAGGAAAAAATATGGTATTATAGTATGAAATATTGAAAATAATCATAGTTATAAATAGAAAGGAGCATAGGCAATTATGAAAAAAGATTTACATCCATCATACGGATTTGTAGTATTTGAAGATACAAGTAACGGAGAAAAATTTTTAGGAAAATCAACTAAAACTTCTAAAGAAACAACAACTTTTGAAGGGAAAGAATATCCAGTAATAAAAGTTGCAACAAGTTCAACTTCTCACCCATTTTATACTGGGAAATCTAAATTTGTTGATGAAACTGGAAGAGTTGACAAATTTAAGAAAAAATACAACTTATAATTTTAACAAAAAAATAGCAAGAAGTCGTAGGCTTTCTATAAGTGGGAGATGAATTGCATTTTTGATTGATATTTATAGCAAAATGTATTACACTAAATATATCAGGGTAGGAACTACCCGAAGAGCTTGGTAAATATATTTGGCTAGTCATATGCAGATACTTCCCAAGAAGCTCCCGCTTCTAAAAGCGGGAGTAGTTCACTGGTTGACAATGTAAATAATATTTGCTATTATATAATAAATCATTTTAAAGTTGAATTCAAAAGTAATAATTGGTTTATTTGAGTAAAGTAATCATAGTTTTTGAGTAGTTTTAGACCAGTTTTACAACAGTATTTATAATTTGATTTTGAAAAGGTTTGAATATTTGGAAAATAATTAGTAGGATAGTAGGGTAGAAGAAATTTAATTTTATGAAAAAAATAAAAGATAATTTAGTAGTTTAGAAAAAATGTAGTGATGAAGCATTGAAGGAATTTATAAAACAAATAAAAATTTATATTTGTTTAATTTTGAAGGACATTTTATGCCTAACAGTTATTGAATAATTTTAAGGGTAATTAAATATAATTGTAGACACAGAGGTTTAGTATAATAATTGCTTAAAGTGCCTTATAATTTGATCTGGATTGATGAGAAAAAATTTTAGATGTAATAAATAGACTATTAAAGTATCATAAAGTATATAAATTAAGTATATATAAATATTTAGATTTTATCCTCTCCTAAAGTTATTTTAAGAGAGTTTTTTTTTATAAAAAATTACGGAAATGAGGTGTAAGTAAAGATGATTATTACAACCACGAATGAGATTCAGGATAAAAAAGTTGTGGAATACAAGGGAATTGTCTTTGGAGAAGTTATTTCGGGAGTTAATATGTTTAAAGATTTGGGAGCAAATTTGAGAAACATATTTGGAGGAAGATCTAAAGGATATGAAAATGAACTTTTGGCTGCAAGAACAAATGCTTTGGAAGAAATGAAAACTAGAGCGGCAGCTATGGGTGCAAATGCTGTTATTGGCGTAAAAATGGATTATGAAGTTTTGGGAGCGGATAATGGGATGCTTATGGTAACTTGCAGTGGAACAGCTGTAACAATAGATTAATTTTATAAATAACTAAAATAAAAAAAGAATAGGAGAAGGAATTATGATTATTAAAGTAGATGGTGGAATTGATGAAAAAGTTTTGGAGCAATTAATTAAGAGATTGGAAACAGAAAATAACGTAAGTGTAAAATTAATTAAAGGAAAGGATTATTCTATTTTGGGATTAGTTGGAGATATTAGTACAATTGATATTAAACATATACAGTCACTTGACTACGTTTTAGATGTTCAAAGAGTGCAGGAGCCATATAAGAGAGCAAGCAGAAAATTTAAGCCAAATGATACTATTGTAAAAGTAGGAAATGTAGAAATTGGTGGAAATAATTTAGTAATGATGGCAGGACCTTGTTCTGTTGAAAATGAAAAACAGATTATTGAAACAGCAAAAGCAGTAAAAGCAGCAGGAGCAACTATTTTAAGAGGGGGAGTAGTTAAACCAAGAACATCGCCTTATGCATTCCAAGGATTGGGAATGGAAGGTGTGGAACTAATGAAAAAGGCAAAAGAAGAAACAGGGCTTCCAATAGTTTGTGAAGTAATGTCAATATCTCAGCTTGATGAATTTGGACCACATTTAGATATGATCCAGTTAGGTGCAAGAAATATGCAAAACTTTGATTTGTTAAAAGCAGTAGGAAAGACAAATATTCCAGTACTTCTAAAAAGAGGATTGAGTGCAACAATTGAAGAATGGTTGATGTCAGCTGAATATATTTTAGCTGGTGGAAATGAAAATGTAGTTCTTTGTGAAAGAGGAATAAGAACTTATGAAACAGCCTACAGAAATGTATTGGATTTAAATGCAGTTCCAATGATTAAAAAATTGACACATCTACCAATAATTGTAGATTCTGCTCACGCAACAGGAAAATACTGGATGGTAAAACCATTAGCAATGGCAGGAGTGGCAGCAGGAGCAGACGGATTAATGGTAGAAGTTCACCCTGAACCAGATAAGGCATTGTCAGATGGACCTCAATCATTAAAATTTGAAGTGTTTGATGATTTGATGCAAGATGTAGAAAAAATTGCAAATGTTCTAGGAAAAACTTTTAAATAATATTTAAAAATTAAAAAAGGATTTTGTAAAATGGAAAATGATAATGAAAAAGCTTTCAATGAAAGAAAAAAGCGTCTAATTAAAGAGGGGGAATTACTGCAAGAGAAAGTGAGAAAAGTAAGTGATGAAAATGAAGAGATTTCCCGAAAGGAATTGATGGAACTGCTAAAGAAATATGACGATTATATATTGGAGTTTCCTGAAGAAGTTAGTGGATATGGAAATCGTTCTATTGTATTAGAGAGGCTTGAACTGTATGAATTGGCAATTAATGACTTGAAAAAAGTGATAAGTGATTCTAATTTAACATTGGCTCATCTTAGGTTGGCATTTATTTTATTAAAAGTTGGAAAGATGAAAGAAGGATGGAAGCAATATGAGTGGCGACGTATGACTTTGGGATTTCAGGATAATAATTTTGTGGATATCATTAAACAAATTGGACTTCCTTATTGGAATGGAGAAAAAATTAATGGAATTGATAAATTGTTTGTTTATCAGGAGCAGGGAATTGGTGATAATATTCAGTTTTTTAGATTTTTATTGGAATTAAAAAGATTGAAAATAAATATTTCAGTTCTATATAAGCCAGAATTAGATAATCTGTTTAGGTTTAATTTAAAGAAAAATGGAATAGATATTCATGAAAATGGAGAAAAAATAAAAAAAGAATATAAATATCAAGTTTTATCAATGAGCTTACCAAATATTTTAAAAATGTATAATTTGAAAAAAATTCCTTACAAATCTAAATATTTAGAAATACCGCCTGAATTTAAAAAGAAATGGAAAAATAGATTAGAAGAAACAGATAAAAAAAGAATTGGAATATTTTGGAGAAGTAATTCAAAATTTAGAAGCGAATCTAGAAATGTTTCATTAAAAAAAATAGAAGATTTGTTTGAACTGAATTATGAATTTCATAGCCTTCAAAAAGAATTAAATAGCGAAGAAAAAAATAAAAAATATGGGGGGGGGTAGAAAACCTCTATTTCTGGGATGATGAGCTAAATGATCTTTGCGATACAGCGGCATTGATTGAACGAATGGATCTAGTTATCACAGTAGATACTGCAGTTGCCCATCTTGCGGGAGCTATGGGAAAGCCCACTTGGATAATGCTTTCATATGATTCTGATTTTAGATGGCTACTAAATAGGAAAGATAGCCCCTGGTATGACAGCGTAATACTTTTTAGACAAAAAGAAAATCAGTTATGGGATGACGTTATTGAAAGAGTAAAAGAAGATCTAGAAAAATTTATTTAAATTAAAAAAGGGGGTGTTTATAATTTTTGAAAAGATGGAAAATTTGAAAAAAATAGAAGATTTAACAGTAACGATAGTAGGGCTTGGAGTAATTGGAGCAGCTTTTGCAGAAAGTTTTAGGGAAATTGGTATTAAAACAATTTATGGGATTGATATTGATGAGGAAACTTTGAAAAAGGCTGAAGAGAAAAATATGATAAATAAAGGGTTTCTTGAAACTAAGGAACCTTTAGAAAAATCAGATTTTGTTGTAATTACTCTTTATCCTAACTTGATGAAATCGTTTTTT
>NZ_DBHIXN010000058.1:0-11200 GCF_057270615.1 Leptotrichia sp. | reverse complement strand
CCAAAAAAAGTGTTTGATTTCTTTCTTCATCCCAATAAATACCAAAAATTTCTGCTATTTCCTCTTCATTTTTATCTCTTTTTATTATTCTCATTTTACATCCCTTTCTTAATTTGAAATATTTTATTTGGATTAAGTATATTTCTTTATTATTTTGGTAAATTTCATTTTAAACTTTCTCTATGGTTTCGTTGTATTGACAATGTATTGTTATTTTTGTTCATATTTGGTAATATGTCTTAATGCAAAATAACAATTTCTCATTAAAAACTTTCTATCCAACTTTCAAAAAATTCTTCCTGCTCTTTAACACTGCCAATTTTTAATTCACTATCGTAATCAAAAATATCTACTACATCAGATAAAGTTGCTTGTTTTCCCATTTGTAATTTATACGCCTTTGTCCCTCCAAATTCTTTTTGCATTCCAGAAGGATAAACATTAATAACCGAAGCATTACAAAGTAAATAAATATTATTTAATTCTAATTTTTTTCGTAATTCTACAACAGAATCAAATATATTATCACTTTTTGAAAAATATACCATATTTTCAATTTCTATTTTCAAATTAATTTCATCTTCAATTTCTAATAAAAATAGTTTACTTTTTTCTACTTTTCCATTGTTTAAAATTTCAATATTTTGTATTTCTATATTGTTTTCTTCTTTTTTCCGAAAACCTTCCATTGTAATCACCCTTTATTCTAAAAGTTTTTCAGTTCATCATAAATAATTTCTATTTTTACTCTAATATTTTAACATAAAATTATTATAAATTTCTATAATATATAGAATTTTTCAATAGATATGGATAACCTATATTTAAATTTAAATAAAAAAACTGTACTTTCTATTATTCAAAAACCAAGTACAGTTCAAATTTATTATTTTTATAAGTTAATCTTTATCACAATCATCATTATCCTTATCTTGATGTTCTTCATACTCGTCATATTCATCATATTCATTAACTTCACTAGGATCTTCACCATGATAATCTTTTTTGTTAAAATCATTTTTTAATTTTTTATATTTATCCATCCAAGACATTCAAATCACTTCTTTCATATTTAAAATATTTTACAATATTCCTTGATATTTTATACCATTTCCCCAATAAATATTATTTACCATAACAGTTTCTTCAGGTAAATTTACACCTTTTAAAGCCCATTTTTTAAATTCTTCAAATCCAGTTCTGTCAACAATATAACCGATATGCTCTTTTGGAAGGCTTCTATCAATATATTTGTCAACGTATTCATAAGTATTTTTCATAATTTTTATAATTGATTCTTCATCTGCCCAAAATAGCCAATCTTCAGCAAGTCTTGGATTTTGTTTTCCACTTCTTCCCATTATTGCAAGTTTATAATATTTTTTAGGTGATCTTGTCCATGCACCTGTTGGACAGTTTAAAACACATTCACCACAGCCAATACATCTTTGATGATCTCTCACAGGTTTATAATTTTTATATGAAATTGCTCCTGTTGACAATTTTTTACATTTTCTTTCACACATTCCACACGAAACACATCTTGATTCATCTAGTTCAGGCTTTGCCATTCCGATTATTCCAAAATCGTGCATTCTCACTTTTTGGCAGTCGTTTGGACAACCAGTTAGAGCTACTTTGAAGTGAAAATCATTTGGGAAAATTACTTTTTCTATTTTTTTTGCAAGTTCAGTTGTATTGTAGGCCCCTTTTGGACAAACTTTGTTTCCAATACAAGCTGCCACATTTCTTGTCCCTGCAGCCGCATATCCCTTATCTTTATCCTTGTAATTAATATCCAATTTTTCCATAATTGGCTGAACCATTTTGTTGACTTTTTCAATGTCCTTCCAATTGATTCCCAAAACTTCAAATCCTTGACGAGTTGTAATATGCACATTTCCGTCTCCATAAGTATTTGCTATGTCTGCAACTAAGCCCATTATTTCCGCTGTAACTGCTCCACCTGGGACTCTTACACGAAGTGCAGTTTTTGATCTGTCTTTTGTCACTCTATATGCGTTTTTTGTAACAACTTTTCTATTTAAATCCATACTCATTTTATTGCCTTCTTTCTTAAATTCAAATTTCTAAAAATTTTTCTAATCCAACAATTTTTGTGCCTTGTCATACTTAAATACAGGTCCTTCTAAGCAGATGTATGTTTCATCAATCTTGCAGTGCCCACATTTTCCAACCGCACACGACATTTTTCTCTCAAATGAAACCCATATTTTTTCAACTGGCACATTTAATTTCAAAATTTCAAGACAGGCAAAATGCATCATTATTGGCGGTCCCACTACGATAAATTCAGTTTCATCCATATTTTCAATTTTCAAATCTGGGATATATTTAGTCACCATTCCTTCGTGAAACTCATTTTCCGTTTTTCCTAAATTTCTTGCACTTTCAGCATTGTCCAAAGTGACTAAGATTTCAATATTTTTCCTCCAACGTGAAAATTCTTTTTCAAAAATAACGCTTTCATAATTTTTATAACCTACAATTATTTTAAAAGACTTCATTTCTTCAGGATGTTTTGTAAAATATTCAATAATCGGACGAACTGGTGCAATTCCACTTCCTCCAACGACCATTACAATATGTTTATTTTTATATTCCTCAATTGGAAAACCATTTCCATAAGGACCTCTTAAAAAAATTCTATCTCCTGCCTTTAATTCAAAAATCTTATCTGTAACTTTCCCAACTTTTCTAATCAAAAAATCAAGATATCCTTCCTCCAAGTCAAAATTGGCAACAGAAATAGGAGATTCTCCAACTCCTGGCAACGAAACTTGCATAAATTGCCCAGCATTTACGTTTCCTTTTTTATATTCTACACGAAATAGCCATTCTAGTTCTGTAACCTTCTCAATAAATAAAAGTTTGTGAACAGTCGGTAAATATACATTCATATTCATAATATCCTGTTCATCCATATTTATGGTATTTAATGTATTAGTAATCATTCTGACTTTTCACCTCTTTTTTCAGCTGAAATTCTTTTTAATTCCGCACTTAGTTTGTTTATACAATTTGAAAATGAAATATATTCAGGACAAGCATCATCACATCGTCCACATCCCGTACACATTTGATAACCAAATCTCTTTTTAAAGTCAGAAATTTTATGCATAACTTTAAATCTCATTCTATCTCCATGTCTTTGTCTAAACGAATGACCGCCAGCCATATCAGTAAATCCATTTACATGGCATGAAGCCCAAACTCTTCTTCGCTCTCCATTATTCTCATTCTCGCTGTAAAATACATCTTGTGTCGTCGTACAAGTACAAGTTGGACAAACGAAATTACATTTTCCGCAGGCAATGCAACGGCTGTCATATTCACGCCATAAATCTAAATTTATAATATCGGAAAGTTCAATGTTATCTGGAATATCTACGTGAATTTCATTATCTTCTACAAATTCCATTTCAAATTCTACATTTTCATTTATTTTACTATTTTCTTTATTTTCAGAAATAACTTCATCAAAATACGCCTTTAATTCATCATCTCTTATATCAGCAAATACTTTATCATCTGTAACTTTTATTCCAATATTATATTCATCAGTCTTATTAGTCTTCATATCCACACAAAAACAATTTTCAAACGAATTTGGACATCCAAATACTACAAATTTTACTTTATCTCTTACTCTTTTATAGTAAATATCCAAAAATTTGTTATTTAAATAAACTTCATCGACTCTCTTTACGGAATGTAAATCACAGCTTCTAAGAAATATAAGATATTTTTTATCCTGTTCTTTAGGCATTGTGCATCCATCTTCTGTAAAATAAAACATTGTCTGTGTTATTGGCAGCATTACTTCCTTTGCTGAAAAATGAGATTTTTTATCAAAACATATCTCTTCAATCTTGTCAATTTCAGAATATCTAATTACAGAAGTATCTGAAAATGTCCCACGAAATGGTATTTCAATTGGGGCATATATTTTATACTCTCTTTTCAGCTTTTCAAGTGCTGAATTAAAATTTTCATGATTTAAGCTAATTTTCATTACTCCTCCTAAATTTTTCACAAACAAAGGATTAACCCCCTTGTTATATTATCCAATCATTTCAATTCTTTATTCTTATTTTTTTATTTCCTTTTTTCCCAAATAATAACAGGCATATCCAATAAAACCTCCACCAACAATATTTCCCAAAGTTACAAATAGCAAATTATAAAAATATTCGTTCAAAGTAATTCCTTTATACATAATTCCCGTCATTAAAAGTGTCATATTGGCAACACTATGTTCAAATCCAGCAGTAATAAATGCAAAAAGGCACCAAAAAATCATTATTAGCCTAGCAGTTTCTTCTTTTAACTTTATTCCAGCCAAAACTGCAAGACATACTAAAATGTTACATAAAATTCCTTTAAAAAATAATTCTTGTGGTAAAGCTGTAACTTTTGCCTTTGAAACTTTTACAATAAAATTTATAACAGGCTTTTAAGCAGAATTTGAAAATACATATATGATTGCAAGTACAACTGATCCAACAATATTTCCCAAATAAGCTGCTATCCACATAAAGATCATATCTTTAAAAGTTATTGCCTTATTTAGCATCCCTGTTACTCCAATCATATTATTTCCTGTAAAAAGCTCTATACCAAATACGACTACAAGACTAAGTGCTATCCCAAAACTAACTCCCATAAGAATTTTATTAGTTGGCAATCCGCTGCTAACTCCACCAACTGTAAATGTCAATAAAATTCCCAATCCAATAAACATCCCAGCCATAAATGCCGATAAAAAATATTTTCCCTTAGAATTTTTTAGCAACTGAACCTTACTTTCTGCAGCATTTGATACTTGCTCCAAAGTTTGATTATTTCTCATTTTTATACTGTAATAAGCTAATTTATTACATTCTCCTTTCTAATTTTTTGGATTTTTATAAAAGTTTCTTTTTTAAATTAAATTTATTTGTGAAAAAATTCATAATTTATTTTCATTATTAAATTATTGCATAATTATAGTAAAAAGTCTACAAAAAAAATATTTTATTTATATTTGTATTTAAAATATTTTGGTTTTCTAATTATTGATTTGTATAAATAAAAACAAAATCGCTGTCTTTACAACAACGATCAAGTAATTTAAGCTTATGTAAACCTATTTAAAAAGTAGGTAGAAAATATATTTCATCTATTTCTAACAAGAGATTCTGACCTTATATTTCTTTTAACAATTTTCTTAATGTTCCAGAATTTGCATTTGTCTCATTAATTGCTCTTTTCCAAGCCTTGCTGCCACGTACATTATGAAACAATCCATGAGTGTGCATTAAAAATAGATGTGGACGAAGATTTTTCTTTTCCATATTTTCAACATAATGAATCATTTTTTCAATGATTTCTTTACGTGTAATATTTATTTTTTCTTCACTTCCATAATATTTTCCAAATTCAGTCAAAATCATAGGATTGTCATAAATTTCACGACCTAACATTACAGAATCCACATATTTTAAATGCTCATCAATTTCCTCAACTGTTTTTATTCCACCATTAATTTCTATATGCAAATTAGGATTTTCTTTTTTCACACGATAAACTTCATCATATCTAAGTGGTGGAATACTTCTATTTTGTTTTGGATCAAGTCCAGCTAATATTGCAATTCGTGCATGAATAATATATTTATTTACTCCAGCCTTTTCAGTAATATGAATAAAATTCATCATATCTTCGTATTTGTCAAGCAATGTCCGTTCAAAAGTATCAGGTAATATATTTTTCCCATCAATTCCAATTCTATGCTTTATAGAGATTGGCTTATTTGTTGCATCTTTCATTGCTTTTACAATATTTGCCACTTCTTCTGGAAATGCCATAAGATAAGCACCCATCATATTTCCTGAAACTCTATCCGATGGACATCCAACATTTAGATTAATTTCATCATAAGCATATTTTTCAGCAATTTTTACAGCTTGATAAGCCTCTTTTGGATTAGTTGCCGCAATTTGCAGCACAATTGGATGTTCTACTTCATCAAATCCCAAAATATAATCCAAATCTCCATTAAGAATTGCTTGTGCCGTTATCATTTCTGTATACAATAAAACATCTTTGTTTATCATTCTTACAAAATTCCTAAAATTTCTATCTGTCCTATCAACCATTGGAGCTATACTTATCTTATTTTCCACTGCATTTCCTTTCATAAATTTTAAATATCTATTTTGCATTGTAATATTTCATTGCTTCAGGC
Organism: Leptotrichia sp.; assembly: GCF_057270615.1. Classification (NCBI taxonomy): domain Bacteria; kingdom Fusobacteriati; phylum Fusobacteriota; class Fusobacteriia; order Fusobacteriales; family Leptotrichiaceae; genus Leptotrichia; species Leptotrichia sp. The sequence goes on along the minus strand of NZ_DBHIXN010000058.1, from coordinate 4,950 downwards.
AAAAATTTTCTAGCTGCTTCAATTCTATTTTTTCCAGATGGATGTGTTGACAAAATTTCTGCACCTTGACTTGCACCTATCGAATCCATTCTTTCAAGAGCTGTAATTGCTTCGGATGGATTATAACCAGCCATTGCCATAAATATCATTCCATATTTATCCGCTTCATATTCTTGAGTTCTATTAAATTTTAAAAGAGTAATAGAAAGTCCATTTGAAACTAAAGAAGATATAATATTTCCACCTGTCAATGCATCTGTCACACCTGCTGCAATCCCAGCAAGAGCATTATTACTTGAAGCCTCTGCATGATGTCCTCCAATAACGTGTCCAATTTCATGCCCCATAACAAAAGCAATTCCAGAATCACTATTTAAAACTGGTAATATTCCAGTATAAAAAGCAATTTTTCCACCTGGCATAGCAAATGCATTTATTTCATTAGTTTTTATCAAATTAAATTCCCATTGTAAATCAGATACTTTTTTAGACATCCCATTTTCATTCAAATATTTTTCAACAGCCGTTGACATTCTTCCACCGATTCTTCTCAATCGTTGCCCATCAGCCGTATTATTTGCCAAAAGCCCTTTAGCACCAGCTTGTTGAATAAATTCTCTATATGAAGAAATTGAATTTTCTGCTACACTTTCATCGCTCACTAATTTTAATTGTCTTCTTCCTGTAAGCGGTGCTACTGTACAGCTAGAAATCATTATTACTGATGTAATTAAAAATAATATTTTTGAATATCTTTTCATTTTAAAATTCCTCCTTTTTATTTTTCTCAATTCTTCTAAATATTTATAGTTAAATTAATAAAGTTAAGTTCAGTATTTTTTTTTAATAAAATTTATAAAATTTAAGTACTAATACTTGAAAATTATTTTTAATTTATTATATCATACGAAATAAAATGTTGCAATTTTTTAATGAAATTTGACTAAGTAAAGTAAAAATTTTGTGCAGTAATTTTTATATGCTAACTAAAATTATATTAGACGTAAATATTTTTTAACAACACGTCATTATATCATTTTAAAAATAGATATGTTCGATAACCTAAGTTTTTTTATCTATACAAGGGGTTAAGACCCCTTGCTTCAAGATATTTATTTTATTAAATTCTAAGTTTGTATAGTTATCGAACAGGTCTAATATTATTTTATACTAATTTTTGTTCAAGAATTATTTAAAAAATAAAAAATTAATTATATTTTATATTATTTTTTTTAAAACAATAGAATAATAATTATTAATATTGAGAATAAAAGTTAATGAAATAAAACATAATAGTGAAATGTTGTGATAATAGAATAATAAATAAACAAAAATAATAAATAAAAATTAACGTCCGATAATTAAATGTTATATTTTTTAAAAATAAGGAATTATCTTATTATCTTATTTTTTATTTTAATAATATAAAATAATTCCTCTATTTTGTTAGTTTTAATTAGCTTCTTTTGCTACTATTATTATTTTTATTATTTTTCAATTCTTGAACTTCTTGCATCAATTGTCTAATTAATTCCGAATTTTCTTCATTTCTTCTAGCTTCTTCTTCAAGTTGTTTTTTTAATTGTCTATTATAACTATCTTTTTGCTCTTCAAGCAATGCTACCATAGATTTCATTCTATCTAACTCATTAGGCATAATATCTCTTTTACCAAATTGATATCCTACTCCTAAACCTACAGTTACATCTTTTTTGTTATTTAGACTTGCACTAGCTTTGTAAATAAGTCTTCCACCATCTGAAATTCCACTAAAGCCTAAAGCCATTGCTCTACCATTTTTATATGCTCCACCTGCTATCGCTATATTAAATCTATTTGAAGCTGAATCATTAATTTGAGGTAAATTTGCCATTGCTGCTACTCCAGCTATTCCTGCTGATAAATTTTCTCTTACTCCAGATAATTCTGCTTTTGTCACTTTATCTGCATTTCCCATATTTATAGCATTATAAACCTGTCTTCCAGTTACAGCTTCTGTACTTGTTGGAGTTATATCACCTTCAGCAATATTTGTAATTTTTTTACCTCCTGCATCAATTCCTGATGATGTTACACTTGGTCCACCTGTTATTTTTATTCCTTCATTATTAACAACTGTTTTCCCCATAGTAACTGTTCCATTTGGTCCTAAATCAACATTTTCAGCTAATCTCAATTCTAATGTATCTGGTCCTGCTGCTACGACTCCAATATTTCCTGTGCTTAGTGGTCCTGTTGCTCTACCTAAAATATTTAAATTTTGTCCTAAATTACGAGTAACAGTCGTTCCATTGTCATCTGTGTAGGTCAAAGGATTATTTTGAATGTAATTATGCACTGTAGAACCTGTTACTGTATTATTATCTCCTGCTGCAATATTTCCTGTACCGATACTATTTAATTTATCTTTTGTATTTTGTGACAAATCAACCTTAAAATCAGTAATATTATTTGCATCTTTTGCTCCGCTTGTTACTGAAACATAGTTACTTCCGCTTGAAACAGTAGTTCCATCTGCATCAACTTTATAAATTGTTTGTCCATTTGCTCCTGTTGAATGTGTAATGTTTGTGTTTGTTCCACTAATTACTTCTGATTTTGAAGCATTAATAGCTGTTGTCAAATTATTAACAGCATTTCCTAATTGACCTACATTAACTGCATCTGTTGGAGCAACTCCAGCTGCAACATTTATAATTTTATTTCCACCATTATCTAAGCCATTGTTTGTTAATGATACAGACTTAGAAGGATCTGCTGCTGACTTATTAATTGTTACTCCAGTAGGATTTATGGTTGTTGTATTTCCTGCTGCATTTGTATATGTATTTCCTGCTGCTGTAGCTACATTTTTATTTCCTGCCGCATCAGTAATAGTTGTACCTTGTCCATTAGTTACTGTTGTATTTCCAGCTCCATCATCTGCTGTAAAACTCTTAGCTTTGACTGAGTTAAATTCTGGATTTTCAGTTATTCCAACTACAATTTTACCATTTCCAGCTCCATCTGACACATACGATGTTTCAATATTTTGTCCTTTATAATTTGCTCCACCACTTGCAAAATCTCCACTTTCAACAGTTAATTTGCTTCCCAATTGCTGTCTAGTTCCAGCCGTATTATTATCAGCTCCGTAAATTATTCCTTCATTTACTTTATCTATCGTTTTATCAACGGCATCTTTAAATGTTGTCGGTGCCGCTCCAGTCGAACCATTCACATTTTTTAGCCCAGCAAATGTTGGATTTGCAAATCCAGTTCCAGATGGATCAACTGTCAACCCCAATTGAGTTCCCAAATTATTTAACTGACTGCCATTTATAGCTTGTGTTGAAGTTGGAGAAATCAATCCTTTTGCCACATTGTTCAATGTACTTGGATTTGTTGTAGTTCCATCGGCATTTAATAATCTATGTTGAATATCGCCTGGATTAACTGCTACTGCACCTGGCAACGGATTTCCATTTGCATCTACATCTGAAGCCTTATAATAATTTCCATCATTTGCTTTTATAATCCTATCTCCTGCTGCATTCGTATAAACTACAGGACCATTATAAGTTGCATTATTTACAGTATTTTTTAATTGACTTACATTAACTGCATCTGTTGGATTTACTCCAGCTGCAACATTTACGATTTTATTTCCACCATTATCTAATCCATTATTTGTTAATGATACAGACTTAGAAGGATCTGCTGCTGACTTATTAATTGTCATTCCAGCAGGATTTATAGTTGTTGTATTTCCTGCTGCATTTGTATAAGTAGTTCCTGCTGGTGTAGTTACCGCTTTATTACCGGCCGCATCACTAATTGTCAATCCTGATGTATCAAATTTATTATTTCCAGCAGTTATACTATTAACATTAATATCATTCTTCAAGCTATATGTAAATGTCCCACCTGACTGATCTACATTCAAGTTATCCCCAGCCTGTAATTTTACTGTTTCTCCTGGCGTTATCAATTTATTTGATACACTTCCAGATGTTGTCCCTGTTCCTGTACTTCCTGCTACTGCATTCCATCCCGAATTATTTACTGCATTTTGAATTGCAGTTGCTACATCTCCTGCTGTCGCATAAGTATTTCCGCCTGTTACTGGCGTTACTGTTGTTTTTCCTCCTGCTGTCGATGTATTCAGTCCAGACTGTGCAATTGTAACATTTATCGTATCTCCACTTGCCGTTGTTGTTATTCCATTACTTCCTGTTATGTTAAATTCCAGTCCACCATCTTTATTCAATGACTGTTTTGTCGTTATGTTTCCATCCGACGCTTTTAAATTTATTGTGTTATCTCCTAGTTTATTTATTGCATTTGCAACTGTCTGTCCTGTTACTGCTTGATTTCCTGTTCCAGATGGCACAGTGACTTTTCCACCTGATGAAGAAGTTAGTGGTGCTGAATTTGTCAATGTCAATGTTGGAGTTGTTATTCCTCCATTATTTATTGTTGTTCCTCCACCATTTGTTGTTATGCTATTGATTCCTGTAACTGTTGGATTCAGGCTGTATTTTACTTCTCCATTTGGTCCGACTGTCGCTTTCGTATTGTCTCCATCCTTAAAATCCAAACCATTTGATAATGTTGTTGTTTGATTATTTGCTCCATTTGCTTTGTATGTCAAATTTGTATTCTTAGCTATAGAGCTTGTGTCTACTTTTAAATCATAATTTGAATGTCCATCAGCAGCTTTTGTTTCTACTACCGTTACTGATTTATCTGCCGATGTTACAGTAGTTTTAGCTGCTGTAATTGCATCGCTCACATTCGTTTTACCTGTTCCTCCAATATTTGCCCCTGTTGTATTTATAGCTCCTGTTGTCGGATCTACTGTTGTTCCTCCTCCAATTGCATTTGCTACTGATGTAAGGTCTGTATTTACAGTATAGATTGTTTGTCCATTTGCTCCTGTTCTATTTGACACAGTTACATTTTTACCTG
>NZ_DBHIXN010000057.1:7234-11246 GCF_057270615.1 Leptotrichia sp. | reverse complement strand
AAAGGACACAACTTCAAAGCAGGATTAGGATTAAAAGTATTATACTAATAAATTCACCACAAATTTATTTTCCTAATGAAGCGAAAGAAAGCTTAACGCAGAAAATGCGTTGGAAGAGCTGCCGGATGGGGCGGCTCTTCTTTTTTTATTCCCTTAAACAAATATATAGTATCATTTAATTTTGTCTCAATTATGTAAAAAATATGTCTTTTTTGTGAATTTTAAAATTTATAAAGAATTAGATTTAATCTAATAAAAAGATTTATAATGTATTCTTTATTCAAATGAGGTTTAGTATTAAATTAATTTTACTATAGCAATAAATATGTTATTTAAATGTGAAAATAAAAAAAGGGCTGTCTTATAAAGTAAAAAACATTTTCAATCATAAGTAACATATATCTATTATGTGTAATTTTTTAAAATATATAATACTTAATATTAATAAAATTATTTTTAATTTACGAGATGCCCTCATTATTGCTTTGTTATTTAAAAAATATATTAATTTTAAAGTCATTTTTTTATATAGCTTAAAATATTTTTCCCAAACATTTTTTTGTATTTTTTGAAAAATTCAGTTATTATTTTTTTCTCTTTTCTATCTAATTTTTTTAGAATTAAAACTTTACCTTTTTTTATTTTATATTTTTCAGAATTGATGAATGGGGCTATTTCTTCATTCCAAAGTGTCAAAAATACTTTTTCTGAAACTTCTGGAAAGTCTATATATTCATCTTTATATATATACATTTCTTTTATATTTGAAATTTCTTTAGTCCTTATTATTTCAACACATCCTAAAAAATGTGTAAAAAATGCTCCACAATCAATATCATAGATTTTACTAGTCTTTTTTGATATTCTTCCATTTATATTTGGAGTATGTCCAAAATATATATTTTTATTTTTATATTCTTCAAGCATACTATCTTCATTTAACCAAAATTCTTCTCTTGTCCATAAAACATTTCCTCTTTCCTGATCTTCCAAAGATCTTTGTAAATCTAGTCCTGCATGAACAAAAATATTTTCATTTCCACAAATTATAATTGGACAACCTTTTAGCCATTTTATTAGCCATTTCACTTCTGAAAAGAAATTTTCTTTGTGCCATTCCTCCATACTTTTTTTCTCAAAATATCTAGAATTTCTATAAATCGAATATTCTGTTTCCCGTCTTAACGGATAATCATTTTCCAAATCTTCCAACAGCATATCCTCATGATTTCCCAAAATAAATTTTAAATTATACCCAAGTTTTATCATCTTTATGCACTTCATGTAAATTTCATAAGACTTTTTTCCTCTATCACAAATATCTCCTAAAATTAAAAGCAAATCTTCCCTTTTTAGCTTAATTTTTTCCAGTAGTCCTAAAAACAGCTCGTACTGACCATGAAGATCTGAAATAACAAATATCCGATCATAATCATCTTCATTTATTTTTTCAATTTTAACTTTATTTTCCATAAAAATCACTCTTTTCTTATTATATTTCAAAATTTTTTATAAATCCGTTCATTAATTTCCTCTAAATATTCAAATAAATTTCTTTATTAAGTTAAATTATTGTTAATAAATATTATTTCTTTAATTTTTATGTTATTTTTTTATTTTAATGCAAAGGGGATCAGTCGCCATCCCCTTTGCAAACCCGGCTTGTCTAAGCATTTTTTGAAAACAAAAATTAAACTCGCTTCGCTCAAACAGTAATTTTTATTTTCAAAAAATCACGACAATTTTAATTTAAATATGGGTAAGTAATTTAGTAAAAAATAAGAAGCAAAATTTCGTTAAAAGAAAAATAGCTGTCTGAACTTTTGGAATATATTTTAGTTGTTCTAGTTTATACATATTAAAATAATTTTTATTCAAAAGTGAGTTCTATTTTTCTTTTATAAGAAAGTTTTGCGTAAAGCGGGGATGCAAGGGCATGGCGTCTGATGCCCTTGCGGTAAAAAAATATAAATAAATAATAATAATTATTAATCAGAAAATCAAATCTAAAATTATAAAAAATAACTTAGTTGAATATTTTGGAGGGTGGTTATTGAATGGCTGTATTTTACAAATAATTTTTAAAAAGCTCCAAATCCATTTACTTCCAAAAATCTAAATAACATATCATTCATAAGTTTTTCATTTTTTTGTGTATCATAAGGCAATGTAAAGTCTCCATCTCTATTTGTCCATAATCTGTCGTAATAGTCTAAAATATTTTGTGAAATTTTTTGGTCATAGGCTGACATAATTTTTAGTTCGTTTTCTAAATTGTAGTTTCTCATATTTCTTCTTGTAAAGTTTGTGGATCCGCCGTAAGTTATCAGATAATCTTTTTTCAGGATTGACATCATTTTTACATGGTACATTTCTTCGCCTTTGTTATAGAATTTGACATTTATGTCATAATTATGCTTTCTGGCATATTTCATTAGTTCTCCGGCTGCCGCTTTGTTTGGCAATCCTGCATCTGCATTATTTAGTATTATTTCAAATTTTACTCCTCGTTTTGCTGCTTTTTTGATGCCATTGATTATTCCTCTGTCTGAAAGGAAAAATTGGGCAATGATGACTTTATCTCCAAACTGTGTATTTTTTAATTCTTCTAAAATATCTTTGACTGTTGCACCGTTTGTAAAATATTGCAGTTTTAGCTTTTCATTTGATGAAACTGGAATTTTGCTAAAATCTTTGTTCGGTAATGTTCTTTTCAAACTTCCATCTTTTTTAGTAATTTTTGCAACTGGCTTTTCAGCATTATAGATTTCCTTTAAGATTGGCGATGAAAATTTAAATGCTATGTTTGAATGTTTTGAACCTTCTGCATGCGGATTTGCTGATGTCAGCATTGCGGTATTCTCGTTCATAATTAATTTTCTGTGATCTGCTTTTGCATTTAATGCTCTTAAAATACTACGGATTGTAACTTTATCAGTTCCTTCATAAATTGGATTTTTTATTTTTCCACGATTTTTGGGATTTCCAAAAGGTTGGATAAATATTCGCCATGGTACTGAATAGATAAGTGCCGGATCTCTTAATTTAGTTAAATCGACATATCCAATTTTTACCCCTGCTTGTTCCAATTTTTTATGCATTTTGTTATCGTAAGCCCCATAAAATGTATTGCTTTCGTCAAGTATTAGATAAATTTGCACATTTGGATCTTTTTTCCGCTTTTCTAGTATCTTTTCTGCAAATTCCTCTGCAAGCGGCAATGGATGTAATTTATCCTCAACACCTTTTCCAACAAAATCATTAAACACAAAAATATCCATTAGGAAAAAATCTTGTGCTTCATCCAAAATCTTATAAGCCTGATCCCAGATCTGTCTTTCATAATGTGTCTGCCCATCTTTCTTATAAGTTAAATCATAATAAAAATCCACATCATCCGCATTATAAACCTGACTTTTCATTGAAAGACCCTCTGAAAGCGGAGTACAGGAAAAAGTTCCCAATAATAAAAATACAAATATAAAAATAATTTTTTTATTCAAAACTAACTCTCCTCCAATATTTTTTATGCCATAGATCTATTTGATAACCTATAACTTACTATTATTTTTTCTATAATTATAACAGTTTTTTTAAATTTTTTCCATAAAAATAAAAAATAAAATTAATAGAATAAACTATTTAAAAACAGCTTAAAATACACTCTAAACAATTTAGTATATCTAAAAATTTTTAGGGATTGACATTTTTAGAAAATATGCTATAATAAATGTGTAGAAATCCCTAAGGGAGACTTTGTATAATATTAAAAAAAATGTGCTATAAATTAGACTGGAAAAATCCAGTCTTTTTTGTTATAATATTTTAGGTGAGTTTTAGCACAACTCACAAAATATTATATAAAGGAGGTAGTGAGATGGTAGATTTCATTGCAATATTTATTCTGTTTGTAATTGTTTATTACAGCTTGAATAGATAGAGAATGAATTTCACCTCTGCTCCTCAACCCTTAGGGGTTTGGATTTAATATTTGACATTTTTGTAAAATATG
>NZ_DBHIXN010000057.1:0-7134 GCF_057270615.1 Leptotrichia sp. | reverse complement strand
TGCTCCTCAACCCTTAGGGGTTTGGATTTAATATTTGACATTTTTGTAAAATATGTTATAATAAATTATGTAAAAGACCTTTAAGGGGAACTTTATATAACGTTAAAAAAAATATGCCATAAATTAGGCTGGATTTTTCCAGTCTTTTTCGTTATAATAATTAAGTGAATTTTGGCATGATTCACGAAACGTTATATAAAGGAGGTAGTGAGATGGTAGATTTCATTGCGATATTTATTCTGTTTGTAATTGTTTATTACAGCTTGAATAGATAGAGAATGAATTTCACCTCTGCTCCTCAACCCTTAGGGGTTTGGATTTAATATTTGACATTTTTGTAAAATATGGTATAATAAATTTGTATAAAATCTCTAAGGGGAACTCATATACAAATAAAAAAAATATGCTACAAATTAGACTGGATTTTTCCAGTCTTTTTTGTTATAATATTTAAGTGAATTTTAGCATAATTCACAGTTTGTATATGAGGAGGTAGTGGGATGGTAGATTTCGCTGCAATATTTATTCTATTTGCTATTATTTATTATAGCTTGAATAGATAGAACATGAATTTCACCTCTGCTCCTCAACCCTTAGGGGTTTGGATTTAATATTTGACATTTTTGTAAAATATGTTATAATAAATGTGAAAGAAACCTCTATGGGGAATGTATATGATTAAAAAAAATGCCGTAAATTAGACTGGATTTTTCCAGTCTTTTTTGTTATAATGTTTAGGTGAATTTCGGCAAAATTCACAAAATATTCTACAAAAGAGGTAATGAGATGACAGATTTCATTGCAATATTTATTCTTTTTGTAATTATTTATTACATCTTTAATAGATAGAGCATGAATTTCACCTCTATTCCTCACCGTTGAGGATATACTTTAAAATTTAAGGAGGAAAAATTAACAAAAAATTTGTTAAAATAAAGGATGAACAAAATTAAAAATATTGCAATTATTGCACACGTAGATCATGGGAAAACAACTCTTGTCGACGCTTTATTGAAACAGGCGGGGACATTTGGGGAACATGAAAAAGTAGATGAAAGAATTATGGATAGTGATGATTTGGAGAAAGAAAGAGGGATTACGATTTTTTCTAAAAATGCTTCATTTCATTATGATGGATATAAGATAAATATTGTAGATACTCCGGGGCATGCGGATTTTGGTGGAGAAGTACAAAGAATCTTGAAAATGGTGGATTCAGTTTTGCTTTTGGTTGATGCTTTTGAAGGAGTTATGCCACAGACTAAATATGTGTTAAAACAGGCACTAGAACACGGGCTTCGTCCAATTGTGGTAGTTAATAAAATTGATAGGCCAAATTCAGATCCTGATGCTGTTGTAGATTCTGTATTTGATTTGTTTGTAGATTTGGGAGCAAATGATGCTCAGCTTGATTTTCCAGTAGTCTATGCGTCAGCTAAAAATGGATATGCTAAATTGGAGCTAGAAGATGAAGATAAGGATATGAAACCGCTTTATGATGAAATTATGAAGCACGTTGACGATCCTGAAGGTGATGTAAACGAACCTTTACAAATGCTTATTACAAATACAGAATATGACGAATATGTAGGAAAATTAGGAACAGGAAGAATTTATAACGGAAAAATTGAAAAAAATCAGGAAGTTACGTTGATCAAAAGAAATGGTGATTTGGTAAATGGAAAAATTACTAGAATTTATGGATATGACGGACTGAAAAAAGTTGAGATGGAACAAGCATTTGCTGGAGATATTGTAACAATTGCAGGGATTGATCAAATTGATATAGGAGAAACTGTTGCAAATAAAGAAAATCCTAAACCATTACCATTAATTGACATTGATGAGCCAACACTTGCAATGACTTTTGTTGTAAACGATTCGCCATTTTCTGGACAAGATGGAAAATTTGTAACTTCAAGAAATATTTTAGAAAGATTGCAAAAGGAAGTAAATCATAATGTAAGTATGAGACTTGAAATGACAGATTCACCAGATGCTTTTATTGTAAAAGGAAGAGGGGAACTTCAATTATCTATTTTACTTGAAAATATGAGAAGAGAAGGCTATGAAGTAGCAGTTTCAAAACCTGAAGTTATTTTTAAAGAAAAAAATGGACAAAAAATGGAGCCAATCGAACTTGCAATTATTGACGTTGCCGATGAATTTGTAGGAGTTGTAATTGAAAAGTTAGGACTTAGAAAAGGTGAAATGGTAAATATGAATCAAGGAAGCGACGGCTACACAAGACTTGAGTTCAAAGTGCCATCACGTGGATTAATTGGATTTAGAAATGAATTTTTGACAGAAACTAGAGGAACAGGAATTTTAAATCATTCTTTCTATGAATATGAACCTTTTAAAGGAGAAGTTACAGGAAGAAGAAGAGGGGTTTTAATCGCAATGGAGCCTGGAACAAGTCTAGGTTATTCACTAAATAATTTACAACCACGAGGAATTCTATTTATTGGGCCAGGAGTGGAAGTTTACGAAGGAATGATAGTTGGAGAACATTCAAGAGAAAATGACTTGGTTGTAAATGTATGTAAAGGAAAAAAACTGACAAATATGAGGGCTGCTGGAAGTGATGATGCAGTAAAACTGGCACCTCCAAAAGAATTTACATTAGAATTGGCACTTGAATACATTGAAAATGATGAATTGGTGGAAATCACTCCTAACTTTATCAGACTTAGAAAAAAATATTTGAATGCTAATGAAAGAAAGAAACATGAAAATTCAAAAGGATAAAAAATAACTTTATTCAAACGAGGTTTAGTATTAGTCGTGAGATAAATAGCATATTCTTTATTTACAAAAAATTTTAAATAATTATGGACATTTTCTATAATAGCATAAAAAAACTGGAGTTACTTAAATAGCTCCAGCTTTTTATTATATTAATTTATTAATTATTTTTTAGTTTCTACCATTTTAGCTTGTTTTAAAATGCTGTCTGGTATTTTTATTCCCAATAATTCCATATTTTGCTTGTTAATTTCAATTTTTAAGTTTTTAACTGTTTCTATTGGGATTTCACTTGGTTTTTTGCCTTTTAATAAAATTTCTGCTGCAATTTCTCCTGAACGATAACCGATGTTATAATCAGTAGTTCCTTGTGAAATTAACCCTCCTTCATTTGAAAATACATTATTTGTAGCCAAAACTGGTATTTTTGACTTATTAAACACATCAAGCAATGCTGCAAAATACGATGCTACTGTATTATCTTGAATAGCGTAATAAATATCAATATTTTTTGCAATAAGATTTGCAGCTGCAACCATCTCTGTACCATTTGTAACAGCTTTTTCAACTACTGTAAATCCATGTTGTCCTGCAAGCTTTTTCAAATTATTTACTTCAGAAACTGAATTTTGTTCAGACGAATTATAAATTATTCCTATTTTTTTTGCTTTTGGCAATAGTTCTCTCATTAATTTCAAATTTTCATTAACTGGTGCAGCGCCACTTGTTCCTGTAACATTTGGGATTCCTTCAAGTCCTGCACTTTTAGGATCTGTAACCGATCCAAACACAACTGGTATTTCACGTCCAACCTGATTTTTAGCCGCCTGTGCCGTTGGAGTAGTAATCGCAAATACTAAATCCTTTTTATCCGCTGCAAATTGCTGCATAATCAAAGTCTGGTTACTCATATCATTATTTGCAATCTTATCATCATAATCAGCCTTTACTCCTGCTTTTGCAAGTGCATCTTTAAACCCTTGTTTTGCCGCATTTAATGCTGGATGATCTACAATTTGCGATACTCCAATTTTATAAACTTTTTGATTAACTTTAGAATCCTTTTTTTGTTCTTGAGAATCATTACCCTTTTTATTTCCACAAGATAAAAGCATTCCTCCTAACATACCAAATAACAGTACACCTCTCATAATTTTTTTCATCTTTTTTCCTCCTAAAATAAATAATTTTTAATTTGTACTATTATTTTACCATATTTTTCAAAATTTTCCATTAAATATTTTCTTTAAGAATAAAAAACTTTAATAAACTTCTGTCTAAAAAACTCCCTAACTTCCCGATTAGGCAACCTCAAAGAATAAACATTCTCATAATCCTCCCCTATCTTCTCATCAACCGTCAAATATCCGCTAAACAAAAGCAATTCCCAAATTTCCTCCTGTCCAAGCAACACAGATAAATCAGAGTTTCCGTTAATATTTTCTTCTACGCTTTCCCCTGCAAATAACTGCTCCAAAGTTTCCATTGTTTCAGCATCTACATTTTTTAAAATATCATTGATAAGAAAATTCCCGGAAGAATTAATCCAATTTGGAGCCAGTTTTTTATCAAAAAGAAAATTTAAAATACTCCATGGGTTGTAAACTTCAGAATCCCCAAATTTATAGCCGTCATACCATGATTTAACATCAGCAAGCTTAAATTCAATATTGTAGTCACAAAGTGCCTTTTTTACCTCATCTTCAGTAAATCCAAAAAATTCAGAATAATGGTTGCTCAAAATAGAATAGATTCTTAAATTATTCAAATCTGAAAAGATTCCAGCTTTTATGACTCTTATGATTCCTGTCATAATACCAATTTTTAAATACTGATTAGTTTTTAATGCTTCCCCGTAAAAAATCTTAAAAAATATAATTGCTTTGTCGTAATAGTGATATTCATAAGCTGAAATTAAAGGGCTGTCGTATTCATCAATCAAAAGGACGACCTCTTTATTGTAATATTTGTATAAATAAGATGTTAAATACTTTAAAGAGTTTTCATAATCTCCATCATCTTTTTTGAACCATATTTTATCAAAAGTTTTTAGTTCAGCTTCATTTAACGAATTTCTCACATATTCAAATTCGTTGTAAAGATTTGATATTAAGGATTTTATAGCATTTAATGAATTTTTCCAGCTATCAGCCTTAATTCCTTTTAGCGAAATAAAAACTACTGGATACTGTCCTTGCTCTGAAAAATGTTTAGTTTTCTCAATATCTAAGCCATTAAACAATTCTTTATTTTCTTTACCATTATGAATATCAAAAAAATATTTTAGCATCGACATATTTAAAGTTTTCCCAAATCTTCTTGGACGTGTAAAAAGTTTTACTTTAGAACCATCATCTAAAATATTCGCAATAAATTTAGTTTTATCAACGTAATAGCAATTATTATTTATAATTTCCTTAAAATCTTCAATACCAACAGGAACCTTCTTCATTTATTTACCTCCTAAATATAAATTTATTTTTGTTGTCTAAAAAATTTATAATTTTCAATAAACATAGATTTGGAAAATATCTGATTTCTTTAAGAATAAAAAACCTTAACCATCTTCCCACAAAATGCCACCCCAACCAAAGTAATATCCTCAATCCCCCTATCTTTCAAAGCAACATCATATTTCTTCTCAATAATTTGATCCACAGCCTCCTTTGAAACTTTTTCAAGACTATTCTCATCTTTCGTAACCTTAAATTCCAGTATAAATCCCCTATTATTCTTATTTCTAGGCTCTATCATCAAATCATATCTCCCAAGCCCAGATTCTTCGTTAGACTTCACATAATAATGATTATCCAAATAAAACATCATTCCTAAAACTAATCCGTGATAAAAATCCTCATTTTTAGTATCGTTATAACTAGTCGACTTTAGCAAAATATTCTGCAAATATTTTTCAAAATAGTTAAATTTCAGCTTTTTAAGTGATTCCATCGCCTTCCTAAACAAACTTTCCCCAAAATTTACCTCAATAAACTTCTGTCTAAAAAACTCCCTAACTTCCCGATTAGGCAGCCTCAAAGAATACACATTCTCATAATCCTCCCCTATCTTCTCATCAACCGTCAAATACCCGCTAAACAAAAGCAATTCCCAAATTTCCTCCTGTCCAAGCAACACAGATAAATCAGAGTTTCCGTTAATATTTTCTTCTACGCTTTCCCCTGCAAATAACTGCTCCAAAGTTTCCATTGTTTCAGCATCTACATTTTTTAAAATATCATTGATAAGAAAATTCCCGGAAGAATTAATCCAATTTGGAGCCAGTTTTTTATCAAAAAGAAAATTTAAAATACTCCATGGGTTGTAAACTTCAGAATCCCCAAATTTATAGCCGTCATACCATGATTTAACATCAGCAAGCTTAAATTCAATATTGTAGTCACAAAGTGCCTTTTTTACCTCATCTTCAGTAAATCCAAAAAATTCAGAATAATGGTTGCTCAAAATAGAATAGACTCTTAAATTATTCAAATCTGAAAAGATTCCAGCTTTTATGACTCTTATGATACCTGTCATAACTCCCATTTTTAAATATTGATTAGTCTTTAATGCTTCCCCATAAAAAACTTTGTAAAAAGTAATAGCCTCATCGTAATAACGATATTCATAAGCAGAAATTAAAGGGCTGTCATATTCATCAATCAGAAGAATCACTTCTTTTTTATACTTTTTATACAATATTTGTGTCAAAAAAATTAAGGATTCTTTTAATTCTGCCAAATCTGCTTCTGCTGACAAATATCTCTTAAATCTTATTGAATCAAATTCATTCAGATCATTTAAAATATATTCAAATTCTGAAAACAGCCTTGCAACCAGTAATCCAATACTTCTTTTGGCTTCCTCCCAAGTATTTGACTTAATCCCTTTTAGCGAAATAAAAACTACTGGATACTGTCCTTGCTCTGAAAAATGTTTAGTTTTCTCAATATCTAAGCCATTAAACAATTCTTTATTTTCTTTACCATTATGAATATCAAAAAAATATTTTAGCATCGACATATTTAAAGTTTTCCCAAATCTTCTTGGACGTGTAAAAAGTTTTACTTTAGAACCATCATCTAAAATATTCGCAATAAATTTAGTTTTATCAACGTAATAGCAATTATTATTTATAATTTCCTTAAAATCTTCAATACCAACTGGAATTTTTTTCATTTATTTACCTCCTAATGTTAAATCTATTTAAATTTTATCTTCTTTTTTACACTATTATTTTACCATATATTTTAATTTTTTCATACCAAAAAAAGAAGAGCCGCCATCTCTGGCAGCCCTCCCCCGTTTTGTTTAAGCTATTTCCAGCATTCCTAGAATTTATTAGTATAATACTTTTAATCCTAATCCTGCTTTGAAGTTGTGTCCTTT
>NZ_DBHIXN010000056.1:0-11723 GCF_057270615.1 Leptotrichia sp. | reverse complement strand
CATTTTTTTATGCTTTTCTAAATATTTCCAATATTTTTAAGTTGTTTTTTCTTGCTTTTAAAATCCATGAAATGGAACTTTGTATAAAATATAGACTTCTCGGCCAATTTGGAGTTATATAAATATTTTTATCACTGTTTACTCTCTACTTCTTTTAAAAATTGGTTTTCACTTTTCAAACTAGCAGGTGTAATTATTTTATTTTTTCCAGTTTCTTCATAAATTTTATTAGCAATATATAAAATCGTATTGTAAACAAAACTAACACATCCAAAAGTCTTATTTATCAATAATTCCTGTTCTTTATTGGATAAATTCTGTATTTGAATGCTAAATTATATTTCATAAAATTACACTTCCTTTTGATTTTGAATATTATTTTTAATAACTTTTCTTCGATATTTTATACAAAAATTGTATCATGTATGTACCCTTTTTTTACAAAAAAAAGTAATTCATCTACAACTTGTAGAAAGCCTACGACTTCTTGCTATCTTTTGTTAGAAAATTAAATTTTATCATTGAATATACATCTTAAATACTTTTATAATAGATGTGTTTAATAACTTAAATTTTTTATATATATGAGGGAAGGGCTTAAGTTCTTCTTGCTTTAGGATATTTATTTTAAATTATGAATTACATAGTTATTGAATGAGTCTAATTTTATTTATAAAGATTATGATTAATGATAGTTTTTTTTATTTAATTTTTTTTGTAATGTAAGGACATCAGACGCCATATCTCTTTTCCATAACAGTTGTTTTAGACTACTACTTAAAGATGACAGTAAAACGTTTTGTGATGCCTCACTTTATGTGAAACTTTTGTATAAAAAATAAAACTTACTTTGTAAAATTACGTTTATTTTCGTAAATAAGAGTTATTTTTACATAAATAAGTTTTATAAAAATTTATAATGTATTTGTTATTCAAATAGAGTTTTGTATCAAATTAATTATTATTATTATTATTATTATTATTGAAGTTTACTTTTGTTTTTCAAATGGAATTTAGTATAAGTAAATTTTTTGATTAAAAATTATTTTTTAAAATTTCTCCATTTCTTAAATTACTTCTCATTATTTGAATAATATTGTCCATTTCATCTAGTTTTTTTAAAATTTCCTTTTCTTCAGGACTTGTTGTAATAATTTTACTGATTCCACCATTTTTTATTATGATTCGTTTATCTGCTATTAATGCTAATGTTGGATCGTGTGTTGCCATTAACACAATTTTATCTGAAGAAACAAGTAATTCCAAGGCTTTTTTCCTGTCAATTCCTGCATTTTCAATTTCGTCAATTAGGACAATTGGAGATGAACTTAGAATGGCTGTGTCAGCAATCATTAAAGCACGGGATTGTCCACCACTTAAAGCTGTAATTGCGGTAGTTAAGTTAAATTGCTCTCCTGCCAGTTTGTTTGCTGCATTAATAATTTTTTCTATAGTTTCATTAATATTTTCAATCATTCGGCTTTGTGCATGAAGTTCTAGAAATTCTTTTACTGATAAATCCATAACAAAATTCATATTTTGTGATAATTGTGCTACTAATTTATTGTTTGAAGAATAACGCCATTTTTTATCTGGAAGTTCATTATTTATAAGGATTTGACGTTTTGTTGGGGTATCTTTTTGTGCAGTCCATTCGATGTCTGCAAGAAGTCTTGATTTTCCAGAGCCTGTAGGTCCTACAATTGAAATAATTTCTGATTTATGAATATCAAGCCTTTCAAATCCCTCTTTATTTCCAGATTTATCTTGTCCGGCAACAATTGTAAGCAGATCAATTGAATTTTCATCTTCCATTCCTAAAAATAATTTCATTTGCTCAATATAGTCAATTAAACTTTCTTCAATTTTTTCCACATCTAATGCAAAATCCTCAAATTTATCTTGTGCAAAAGTTGTGATAAATTTGTGAAAAGTATTATTTTGAAAAGTTTTTACAGGCAAGTTATTTTCATTAAAAAAGTTCTCTGCAAATGGATATTTCTGAATAATTTCACTAATACTTAATTTATTTATTAAATCTTTTTTCTTCATATTTTTTCCTTTTTTATTTTTATTAATTATTTTTTTATTGTTGTAAATTCATTTTTCTAACATTCCCCATCTGATACTTTTCTCCAATTCTCTTTTCTCCTAAGCAATAAGAGCAAAGTGCTGATGGCATTGGAAATCTAAGTTCCATTCCTTGAACGCTATCTATTTCGAGTTTTTTCTCGTAAAGAAGAGTACTTAATTCGTATGCTCCTTGTCCAGTAAGTCCATTAACGTGCATTGTTACAGCTTTTGGATTTACAGAGTTTATACGTGAGGCAAAAACTTCACGTTCAGCTTGTGAAACAATGTCCCCTTTTGTAATAATCACAATATCAGCAGCTTTTAATAATGGTCCTATTTTTCTAGGAGTATTAATTCCTGATAAGTTATCAATAACGCAAACTCCTTTTATATCTTTAATATATGGAGAACATCTGTTGCAAAGTCCTGCTGATTCTGTAATCAATATTGAAAGATTAAGGCTATTTCCCCATTGCACGACTTCTTCAATATTTGAAACAAAAAAATGATCTGGACATAAAGCTCCTGAAATTCCCTTTTTTACAGGAATTCCTACTTTTGCATACAATTTATCATCATCTGTATAAAGGCAGTCAAATTTTACTACTCCAACTGACATTCCTTGTGATTTTAAGGCTTCTGCAGTTTTTAAAATAACACTTGTTTTTCCTGATGATGGCGGACCTGAAAATATTATTAAATTCATATCTGATCTCCTTTTTTATTTGAAATTTATTTTACAAAACTTTTTTGTACTTCGGTATTAAATTCTTTTTCACATTCACGAATAATTTTTCCAATATCATGACTGTAAATAAAGTCCCAGCCAACCCATTTAAAATTTTGATATTCTTCCAAATGGTTATCTACATTTGGATTTGTTGATGGAAATTTTCCATTTGCTGAAAAAATTGTTCCAATTTTATTTGACATAAATAAATCCATAAATGGTTTAATTTTATCTGCTTTAGATTTTTTTGTAATCATAAATATTGGACTTAGTAAAGCTCCATCTTTTGGCCATACAACTTCCAGATCTCCTGTTCCGTCAACCATTTGTGAAAAGAAATATGGGATAATGCTGACAGCGGGAGCTTGTGGAGTTCGAGTTCTAGCCTTTACCATTTGAGCAGGATGTAGACTTTTTTTGTAGGAACGAGCCAATTTATGAATCCCATCCATTCCAAAATCCTTATAGAGATTAGCAAGCAATGCATTAAACAAATCCAAATCAGCCATTGGCAATGCAACTGAATCTTCAAATTCTTCACTTAATAAGTCTGTCCAAGTTTCTGGCATTTTTCTATCACCTAAAGAAGTCTTGTTTACTAAAAATATTGCTGGGACCACTCCTATTATAGCATAGCGATTTTTAGGATCTCGCAAGTCAATAGTTTCGTTGCAGAAATCTTTGTTCATACTTTCAAGATGCGTTTCAAAAATGCCATTTTCCATGTACTGTCCCATCAAATTCTTATCGAAAAATAGTTCAAATCCAGCTGAGAGCAGCACATCTGAAACTTTATCAGGATTTCCTGTTTTAACTTTTTCTACAACCCAGTCAAGCCCCAAATTTGCTGATTTTAAATTATATGAAATAGAATAATCATTTTTTTTATTTTGCTCGCTTACCCAATCTCTGATACCTTCTAAAAGTGGTATTCTAATGGGACAAGGCAGAACTCCTTCAATTACCAAATCACTATTTTCATTAGCTTTATTTTCATCTAATGAAACATCAATATCAGCATCCTTTTTTAAAAATGTCTCTAATTTTTGAATAAAAAGTTCTTGATTAATCTTTTTTGTCATGAGAGCCGTTTTTAAAGTAATATTTTTTCCCATAATTTTAAGCATTTGTTTATTTTTTAATTGCTCAAATCCATTTGCAATAAAAAAATCAAGTGCTTCGGGATATTTTTCCATAATTTCATAAAGTGTATCGTCTAAATTAAACATACTCTATTCTGCTACTAAAAATGTGTTAAATTATATTTAACACACTAGAATGTTGCTGCTTCAACGAACATACTTTTGATAAAAAATATCTACTCGTATTTGTTTTTGCTCTCCACAGCCGTAAATTCCCGACTAGCCATCGGTACATATAATATATTCTGTTTCGCTAAATCGTAGCATTCTCCTTCTTTTTTTATTTAGAATATATTATTTATGTCAATATTGTATATTGTGTAGAATTTCTCAAATTAAGACTTGCGTTGTAGTCTCTATTTATTTCAATTCCACAACAACTACATTTATAAATTCTATCTTTTAATTTAAAATCTTGTTTTTTGTTTCCACAGTTACTACATAACTTAGAACTAGGATAAAATGTACTTACAATTCTTAATTCAATATTGTTTTCTTTGCATTTATTCAAAAGTTTTGTTCTAAATTCATAAAATTTTTGTTGTGAAATTACTTTTGATAAATATCTGTTTTTCATCATATTAGAAACTTTCAAATCTTCTATTGTTATATATTTTAACTTGGTTTTTGTTAACATATTAACAACTTTATTAACATAATCATTTCTAATACAATTTAATTTAAAAAACAATTTAGCTATCACTAATTTTTGCTTTTGAAAATTTTTACATTCATAAAGATTTTTCCCCATTTTTTTACAAGACAAATATTTTCTTGATTTTTTTCTTTGCCCTCTTTTTAGTTTTTTTTCAATTTTTCTAACTTTCAAAGTTTTATTAATATTCTTAAAAATTTGTCCATCAGAACAAGTTGCAAAATCTTTTATTCCTAAATCAATTCCTATTCCTTCTTTAGTTTCTAAATTTTTCTGAATTGAATTTTTCTCAATTTCTTTTTTTATTTCTAAAATTAGAGACAAAAAATAACGATTACCTTCTTTTGAAATTGTAGCACTTTTAATATTTGCATTTTTAGGAATATATCCATATTCTTTTAATCTTACAAATTTTAAAGTAGGAATTTTTATTTTGTGCCTATAAAATTCAAAATCAGTTTTATTATTTTTAAAAAAATAGCATTTTTGGTTATTATGACTTTTCTTTTTAAATTTTGGAAAACTCGATATTTTGTTAAAAAATCTTTTAAATGCTTTTTCACTATTCATTATAGCTTGTTTATTAGATTTTGATGAAACATCTTTTATCCAAGATTTATCAGGATTTTCTTTTATAAAAATATTATTTATATATTTTGAGAATTCAAATCCTGTAACAAACCTTTTTTCTTTTTCATAAATTTCTTTGTTATATGCTATGTAAAAATTATATAAAAATCTTCCTGTTCCAATAGTTCTGTTAATTTTTTCAATCTGTTCAGCTGTAGGTTTAATTTCAATTTTTATTCCTTTATATTTTAGAAATTCCACTTGATTTTTTAGATCATCTTTTTGATTTTGGTTAGAAACACGAGCATATATAATTACATCGTTTACTTGATTTTCAGCATTTTCCTGTTGAATACCCATAATATTATAATAATCTTCTTCTGTATAATATCTTCTATTTGTTGGGGTTCTCCGTGCTTTTAATATGCCTTCTCTATCCCATCTTTGCAATGTATTTACAGTTCTTCCTATCATTTTGTCAAATTCATTTGGCTTATATATTTTGCTCATATCAATATGATAACATACTTTTAATATTTATCAATACATTTTAAAAACTATTTTTATCTCCTAAGTTTAAAAAAATTTATAATATTATTTTTAGTTTGTCTATAAAATAATTTTACTATGAATAAATTATATCATAAAAAAATAGAAAAAAGCGTAATATACATTACATTCGATAATTTTTTCTAATTATAATAATTAATTTTACTATACAAATCTTTAAACTTGTGATACAATAACATTGAATTAGTTACTAACTGACTCATAAAAAACAAAATACTACAAAATAAAAATACAACTAAAGGAGTGATATTATGTCAAATTTATGGAAAACACTAGAAACATTAAAAAATCATCAATGGATTGAATTATCACATGAATTGTCAAATGAAAGCCCTTATTGGCAAGGAATGCCGAAAGGAGTTCTAGAACTTAATAAAACTGTTATAGATTTTTCAGAAATGAATTTAAGAATACAAACTTTCAAATTTCCAGGACAATTTGGTACTCACATTGATTATCCAGGACACTTTATACAAAATGCCCGTTTAGCAAAGGATTTTAATATTGCTGATACTATATTGCCACTTGTTGTTATTGATCTTAGTGAAAAAGTAAAACAGAACAGCGATTATGAAATAAGTATCGAAGATATATTAGAATTTGAAGAAAAATATGGAAAAATCCCAGAAAACTCTTTTGTAGCTTTTAGAAGTGACTGGAGTAAACGATGGCCTGATTTAAAAGCACTAGAAAATGTTGATGAAAATGGTAATGCACATACACCAGGATGGCCAATTCCTACTTTGGAATTCTTATTTGATAATAGAAATGTTGCCGGAGTTGGACACGAAACATTCGATACTGATGCTGCTGTAACATGTGCTAAAAATGGTGATTTGGCTGGAGAAAGATATGTTTTAGGAAAAGATAAATTTCAAGTTGAGGTTCTTAATAATTTAGATAAATTACCTCCAACTGGAGCAATAATATTTATTGCCGCTCCTCGAATAAGTGATGCAAACGGACTTCCTGTTAGAGTTTGGGCAATTGTATAATTTTTAACAAAAAGATAGCAATAAGTTGCAGGCTTTCTATAAGTGGGAGATGAATTGCTTTTTTTGTAAAAAAAATTGAAAAAATTACAAAAATCATTGTCAAGAAAAGTGAAATTTTCTAAAAATTGGTATAGACAAAAAGAGAAAATATCAAAATTGCACGAGTAATCAAAAATTGTAGGAAATAAAAAAACAGGGCAGGGACTGCCCGAAGAGCTTGGTAAATATATTTGGCTAGTCATACGCAAATACTTCCCAAGAAGCGAGGGTGTCTCATAAATCAAAAATAATTTTACTAACATAAGTATTGTATATTTTTTAAAATCAAAAAATATTATTTTTACTAGTTTTATAAATATAGTAAAATATATAAAACTTATGATTCAGTAATTTTATTTACATTTTGAGACAGCCCCGTAGTTTACTGGTAAAATATACTCAAATCCGTTTTTAAATTATTAAAGATTATATAAACTTATGGCTTGAATAAAGTATTCATAGCTTTTGAATTTAGTTTTAAATTAGTTTTACTATAATATTAACTAGAGTAATTTATGATGATAGCAATTAAAGTTAAAAATTTTCTTTCTTAAATAGTTTCTTTAAACATTATTACAAATACAAAAATTAATAAAATACAGCAAACTAGTAAAGAGGCTATTCCGTAAACATTTACTAAAATTACACAAAGTAATGATCCGATAAGAAAGAACCCATCTAGTCCTAAATAAATCCAAAAACTTTGCAAATGTGACTTGTCTTCAGTTTTAAAATATTTAACTAAGTTGTCCATTCCGCTTCGTAAGTTTCCTGTACACATTGTAGTGGCTCCTGCAAGACCTCTGATTTTTCTAAATCCTTGATATTGAATTGCAGCAATGAATGACATAATTATATTTACGATGATATTCCAGTTTCCACTTGGAACAAAAGAAATAAAAAACATTGTTATAACCTGATAGATTATTACAATTTGCTGCCATCTAAAAATTTTATGTTTCTCAAATCTTATTTTTATACGTTCAGTAAATAATATTCCAAGTGCAAAAAATAAAATTGGCATAAAATAATCAAAAGATTTTTCCCATTCACCTTTTCCTAAATTTATTGCAAGATAGACAATATTTCCAGTTTGTGCATTAGCAAGCACTTTTCCACGTGTAATAAATGTGTATGCATCCATAAATCCTCCGACCATACACAGCATCATTCCTAGCCGAAATGTTTCTGGAGGATATTCCTCTCCGTTAAATAAAATTTTTTTTATCTTTTTACTCATTAAAAAAATCCGCTCCTTTATTCATTTTTTTAAATTATTATTTTTCTAAAATATCAAATTTATATCCAACGCCCCAAATTGTCTTAATATTCCATTTTTTATGCTCGTAGTTATCCAACTTTGCACGAAGCCTTTTTATATGTGTATCAACAGTACGGCTGTCTCCAAAATAGTCAAATCCCCAAATTAAGTCTAGTAAATTTTCCCTTGTAAAAACTTTATTTTGATTTGTTGAAAGAGTCCATAAAATTTCAATTTCTTTTTTAGTCATTGAAATTATTTCTTCATTTACTTTTACTGTAAAATTATTTAAATCAATTTCAAGATTGTCAAATGTAAAGATTTTTTCACTTTCATCATTCTTAGGAGTTATTCTACGTAAAATTGCATTTATTCTGGCAATTATTTCTCCTGGTGAGAATGGTTTTACAATATAGTCATCTGCCCCAATTTCAAGCCCCATTATTTTTTCGTAATCTTCTCCACGTGCTGTAATCATTATAATTGGAACATTTGAAAATCTTCTCGTTTCACGACATACATCAAATCCATCTTTTTTTGGCATCATCACATCTAGCAAAACTATGTCAAACTTATTTTCCTCAATTTCTTTCAATGCTGTTTCTCCATCAAAAACAGTACTTACAATAAAATTATTTTTTTTACAGTATTCTGAAAGTATTGACACAATTTGCTTATTATCATCTGCAATCAGTACTTTATACATATTTTCCTCACTTCTTTTCAAAATTAATATAATAAAATTTTATCATAAATTTCTTAAAATATAAACATTAATTTTTATGTTATAGTAAAACTGAACTCAAAAACTATGACTATTTTACTTAAATACTAAGTTTGTATAATCTTTAATAGTTTAATTTTGAATAGGTCTGAGTGTATGTTTAAATATTCAATTTCTTTAAAAATTAAGTTGAAAAAAATAATTGAATAAAATATTTTAGTATTTAGACTAGACTTAAACCAGTCTTTTTTATATAATATAGCAAATAAAAAAGGAAAGATAATAAAACTAAAAAAAATAAAAAAGGAGGGAAAAATGAAAGAAATTATAAAAGTTTTACAAGTTTTGTATAAAATTATTGTTTCTTATATTATTTCTACAAAAGTAAAACTTATGCGAAATGAAAATAAATATTTGAAAAATGATGTTCGTTTAAAGAAGTTTAAATTTATGATGTTAAAAAAAATAGAAAATGAAATAAGGGAATTAAGCAAAGCTTGTGAAAAAAATAAGACTAAGAAAAATTTAAAAAAGCTTTATTACAAGCGAAAAAAATATTTGAAAATAAAAAATAATCAAATTAAAATAATGGATTTTTCCCAATTTTTTTTGGAAATCACAGTTTATGCAATGTTGATATTGACTTCTTTAAATATCGCCTGGCAAATTAAAGTTTTGGATTATCACATTTATTTATTGATTTTTGTGAGCTGGATAACATTTGTCATAGTTTGGATGAGTTTGGTTTTTATAAGGTGGGCAAGTCTATTTTGGGTGCAGATGACGAAAAAGTTTTATATTGGTGCTTTTTATTTGCATATTAAATGGGATAAAATAATGATTGGAATAATTTTGCTGTTTTTGGCAAATCTTACTTTTCAGAATTATACAAAAAAACTTTTGGAGAAAAATCAGAGTTTTTTAATTTTGGAAAGTGATGATGTGAATGATATGGATTTGTTGAAAAATTCGACTATTGAAATTTTGAATGAAAATTATCATTTTAAATGGTCGGTTGATAAAAATGGGAAAATTATTGATTCGAGAAATAAAATAGAAGGAAATTATAGAGTTGAAAATTTGTTAGTCAAGGAAAATAGCAGTCTTATGCTTTATTATGAAAAAAATAGAAGTGATTTTGAAGAAGAAAATGGAAATTTGAAATCTCAAAAGGGTGAATATGTTGATTTGAAAAATAATGTTGTGAAAATTTTTTCAAAAAATAAAATTTATAGCGGAAATATTATTTCAGGAAAAGTTATAAAACTTTCAAATGGAATTTATTTACCGTTAAACAGTAGTTATCGATATTTTCAAAAAAACAAAGGGAAAGAAATTTTCATTGTGGATAAAAAATTGAAAATAAAAAAACAAATTAATTATGTAATGTTTTTGATTTCTGTAATTTTTATGTTACTTTTGACTTTAAAAAATAGATATTTTGAGCTGGAATTTATTACAAAAGAAAAAATTATGTATAAAATTTTGCAAAGAGAGAAAAAGTATTCTTTTGAAATAAGAAAACTTGTGCTTTCGATATTAAAAATAATCCGTATGGCAACTGCAATTTATATACCTGTGCAAGTTTATTTACTAAGAAATATTGTCTTTAGCCTTTTTTTGGAAAAAAGTTTGTACAAAATCAACAAAAACATAAATTTATTATTTTCATTATTATTTTCACAAACTTTTCTTTTGACAATTTTAATATTTTACGGATTGAGAAAACTTTATAAAATTTTGAGAGTTATTGCAAAAATAATTCATGAAGAAGGAAGCAATGATTTAAGAGATTTGATTGAAGATGAGAAAAATAAAATAAATTAGTGAGTAAGTTATAAAAAGATCACGACAATTTTTGCATTGTAGAAAAATCTAAAATGATGGAGTATTTTTAATTTGACTAATACTAATATTGAAAGCTAAACATTTGAGTATGCTACTACTCCTACAAAATTTAAAGAAGATTTGGAAGTAGAGATACTTAAAGGAAAAGCAACAGATGAAACAGTCTTAAAAACAATAGAAAATCTCATCTTTATAAATGAAAATTTGACAGATGATGCGGAAAATACAAGATAAAAAGGGAATAGAAAAATGAAAAAAATAGATTTAAAAAAATTAGAAAATTTAATGATAAAAAATTACAAAAGACAAATAAGTTTTCAAGAATTACAAAAAGACTTTTTTGAAAATGATATTGAAAGAATCGAATATATAAAATCTGAACTTGAAAAAGCATATATTGAAAAAAACGAAAAAAATGTTAATATTTTAATTTTAGCAATCTTCGTATTTAATCTGTACAGTGAAGATTTTATTGATATTTTATGTAAATTATCTAAAGAAGAATGGCATGAAAGACATGAGGATATTGCTATTTACTTCATGGAAATGGAGTTACTGTCTACGGTAGAATGTCTTTATGAATTAGCAATTTCAGATTTTGAGAAATATCGTGATGACGAATACTGTCAATTAGTTGAAAAATGTTGCTATGCTTTAGGAGTGGTAGGAATAGAAGATGCAAAAGAAAAACTTAAACTGTTGGCTAAAAGTGATAAAGATATTATACGAGAACATGTTGAAGATACATTTGAAATGTATAAATTATCTTAATTAGGAAAGAAAAAGAACTGGAAATATTTAATCAAAATATTAAAGAAATTAATTATTAGAAAGGAAATAATAAAAAATGGAGAAAAATAGTTTTGAAGAATTGGAAAATTTGATGTGGAAAAAATATAAAAAACAAATAAGTTTTCAACAATTACAAAAGGAATTTTTAAAAAATGATGATGAAAGAATAGAGTATATAAAAACAGAGTTAGAAAAAGCATATAATGAAAAAAATGGACACAGCGTAGATATTTTAATTTCAGCAATTTACATGTTCGAATTATACAGTGAAAAATTTGTTGATATTTTATGCAAATTAACAAAAGAAGAATGGCATGGAAAACA
>NZ_DBHIXN010000055.1:0-12111 GCF_057270615.1 Leptotrichia sp. | reverse complement strand
ACGATCGTTTTACATTCAATTGAGCATTTGAAAGTGCCAAACTGTCTACTTCTTTCAAAAATTGATTTTCACTTTTCAAACTGGCAGGTGTAATTATTTTATTTTTTCCAGTTTCTTCATAAAATTTATTTGCAGTGTACAAAATCGTATTGTAAACAAAACGAACACATCCAAAAGTCTTATTTATCAATAATTCTTGCTCCTTATTTGGATAAATCCTGTATTTGAATGCTAAATTATATTTCACAAAATTACACCTCCTTTTGATAGAGATTTTATAATTAATGATTTCTCTTCGATATTTTATACAAAAATTGTATCATAAGATTATCCTTTTTTCAATTTTTTTTACAAAAAAAGCAATTCATCTCCCACTTGTAGAAAGCCTACGACTTCTTGCTATCTTTTTGTTAAATTATTAAAAATAAATCTATTATAAAATATGTTCTAATAGTTCTTCCAGTTCAGCCATTTCCCTTTGAGTCAAATCATAACCGCTCTTTAACTTTTTCAAAATTCTATTATCAGAACCAATAGAACTACGTTCTAAAATTTTTATAATTAATCTTTTATAGAATTCCATTTTTCCTCCTTAAAGCGATATAGCAGTTTCAAGTGCAACTTCTATCATTTCATTAAAAGTAGTCTGTCTTTCTTTAGCACTGGTAGCTTCGCAAGTTATAAACGAATCACTTATTGTAAGCAAAGTCAATGCATTTGCCCCTAATTTAGCTGCAGTTGTATAAAGCTGAGCTGTTTCCATTTCTACACACAAAACTCCAAATTCTGCCCATTTTTTCCAAGCGTCAGGATCATCTCCGTAAAAAGTGTCACTCGTAAACACATTTCCAGCTCTTACGTTTAGTCCTTTTTTCTTTGCTATCTCATAAGCCTTGAAAACCATATCAGCATTTGCTGTTGGTGCATAATCTGCACCATTAAATCTTAATTTGTTAATAGCGGAATCAGTTGAGGCTGACATAGCAATGACAACATCTCTAATTTTTATATCTTTCTGATAAGAACCAGCAGTTCCAATTCTAATTAAATTTTTTACTCCAAATTCAGCTATTAGTTCGTGTGAGTAAATTCCAATTGACGGCACTCCCATTCCAGTTCCTTGGACAGATATTTTTTTCCCTTTATAAGTTCCAGTAAATCCTAACATTCCTCTAACATTATTGTATTGAACAGCATTTTCTAAAAATGTTTCTGCAATATATTTTGCCCGAAGAGGGTCTCCAGGCAGCAATATAGTTTCTGCAATATCTCCTTTATTTGCTCCAATATGTGGTGTAGACATTATTTTTACCTCCTGAATTTTTTATATTTTATTAAAAGTTTTTTACTTAAATATATTTTACTTTAATTTATGAAAATGTTCAAGATATTTATTTTATTTCTTGAATTTACTTATTTAAAGTATATCATTTTTTTTGATTAATTTGAATAATTTAAAAAAATATAGTACAATTAACTATACATATTAATAGATTTGTAAAATAAAAAAAATATAGCAAAGAGCTTAGTAAATATATTTGGCTAATAAAAGTTGATGCTTTCTAAGAAGTTTTTGTTTTTAAAAGTGGGAGCAGTTTGCGGCTATTGAATACATTTAAATGATGTAATATATAAGAAAGGAGTTATGTAAGTATGAGAACTTTAAAAGATATACAGCAGATGTTATCGGATTGCGGAGCATTTATTGCTGGGACAAAGAAAGAAGTTAAAGAATTAGCAAGAATCATTAAAGATAATGAAATTATTACTTATGCCACTTCTGGGTGGTATGATGGACATACTTGGTTAGTTGTTTCAACAACTAAAAGGATTATTCTTTTAGATAAGGGAATGCTGTTTGGCGTAAACCAAGTTGAAATTCCACTTGGAAAAGTAAATGCGGTAAAATATAAAAAGGGACTGTTTATGGGAGAAATTGAAATATGGGATGGAGCTTCAATGTTTAAAGTAAAAAATGTTTTGAAAAAAACGCTTATTCCATTTGTAAATGCTGTAAATGAAACAATAGGAGAATTTGAAAAATCACAAAAATCTTTTGGACATTCTGTTGCTGATGAAATTATAAAATTAAAAAAACTGATGGATGAAGGGGTAATCACAAGAAAAGAATTTGAAAACAAAAAAAATGAACTTTTAAAATAATTAAATATAAAAAAATATATATTAAAATAGAGTAAAAATATTTCATTAATTTTAGAAATTATGATATAATTAGGCATATTATTTAGTTAAAATATATTTGGAAGGAAGTAGATAAAATGAAAAAAATAGTATCATCACTTTTATTTTTATTGGGAATGCAAGGATTTAGTAATACTTGTAACTTTACAAATGATCCCGATACTTTTTTAGACAGAGTTATTAAAAAAATTCAAGTTGAAAAAAGATCAAATGATATTTTTTGCGACAGAGATGGTATGAAAATGGTTTACTATACAATTGAAGATGAAGATTATAATGCCAATATAGGGATTGCAATAAAAGCTACCCCAACCACTACAAATGATGAGTTTAAAAACGAATTTTATAAAAAATTTAATGAATACAAAAACTTTTTTTCAAAAGTTGATACAAAAAATCTTGGAAAAGCTCCGCTGCCAGATAAGGAAATTGTACGATTTTATGTACAGTTTCCAGATGAAAAAAGTATTATTATAATTGGAAAATATGAATATGACTTGAAGACAAAGGAATATCAGATGATAGCTAATTTAAAAGCAAAAGAATATTTTGAAAAATTAAATTTGTTTGATCCGTTAGGAATAAAAGTTATTTATTCTGATGATGGACATATATTTTAGTTTTTAAATTTGAATAAATTATTCTGGAGGTAAATTATGAGTGTAAAAAAAATAAGAAAAGCCGTTATACCAGCAGCAGGACTAGGAACTAGAGTTTTACCTGCAACAAAGGCACAGCCTAAAGAAATGCTTGTAATTGTGGATAAGCCAGCATTGCAGTACCTTGTGGAAGAACTTTTGGAAGCTGGGATTGAAGAAATTTTAATTATTACAGGAAGAAACAAAGGATCAATTGAAAATCATTTTGATTATTCATATGAATTAGAAAGAACTTTGGAAGAAAATGGAAAAAAAGATCTTTTAAAAGTGGTAAATCATATTTCTGAAATGTCAAATATCTATTATGTGCGTCAAAAAAAACCATTAGGATTAGGGCATGCGATAAGCTGTGCTGAAGCCTTTGTGGGAGATGAGCCGTTTGTTGTGCTTTTGGGAGATGATATTATTTATACAGATAAGGAAAAAGGTCAATATCCTGTTACAAAACAGCTTGTAGAAAAATATAATGAACTGCAAGGCGGAACAATTTTGGGAGTTCAAGAAGTTCTTCCTAAAAATGTTTCAAAATATGGAATAATAAAACCATTGAAACAAATTGATGAAAAAACAGTAGCTGTTGAAGACTTTATTGAAAAACCGGCAGTCGATGAAGCTCCAAGCAATCTTGCTGCACTAGGACGATATATACTGGAACCTGAAATATTTTCATATTTAAAAAATACAAAACCTGGAAAAGGTGGAGAAATACAATTAACAGATGCAATCCTGGCAATGAAAAATAATGGTGAAAAATTATACGCTTATAATTTTGATGGATTGAGATATGATACTGGAGATAAATTTGGAATGTTTGTTGCAAATGTTGAATTTGGACTTAGACATGAAGAATTAAAGGATAAAGTAAGGGAATATTTGAAAGATTTAATAAAAAAATTGTAATTTTTTATAATTTATAGCAATTCTAGTTTAATAACAAAAATATTCGTTATAAATTTTATTTATCAAAGAATTAAAAACTTTTGATGGTAAAGTAAATAAAGTTATTTTTTAGACGAAGTTTATTATTAGTAAATTTATTTCTTTAAATAATAAAGCAAGATTGATTTTTTTGAAATTTAAAAATTTAAAGAAAAATAAAACAGGAGATGTAAAGATGAATAAAGTATATTGTTATCCAAGATGTACGACTTGTAAAAAAGCAATAAAATGGTTAGATGAAAATGGAGTAGAATATGAATATAAGCATATTGTTGAAGAAACTCCATCAAAGGAAGACATTAAAAAATATTATAAAGAAAGTGGATTGCCATTAAAAAGATTTTTTAATACGAGCGGGAATGTCTACAAAGAGATGAACTTAAAAGAAAAATTACTTGAGATGTCAGAAGATGAGCAGTTTGAACTGCTTGCAAGCAATGGGATGGCTTTGAAAAGACCACTTTTTGTGGGAGAAAATTTTGTTTTGGTTGGATTTAAGGAAGCTGAGTGGGCTGAAAAGTTGAAGTAAATATAGTATTTAAATAAAATAGTTATAGTTTTTGAGTTCGATTATTGCTATAAAATTAAAAAAAATTTTAAAAAAACGAAAAATTTTTTATGATTGTATTGAAAATTGATTCAAAATATGGTAAACTTAATAAGTTATTGAATAATAGATATTCCGCTTTTATTGTTGCTACCAGTTTTGTAGGATATTTAGTAGCAAAAAAAGTTATTAAATTGGTAAAATTGGTATAGGTAGAAAGAATATCTTAGAAAGAAGGGAGTGAATTTCTTGAAAGAGAAATTAATCGAATTAGTAGAAAAAAATTATTTGAAAGCCGATGTGCCTCAATTTAAAGCAGGGGATACAATTGCTGTTCACTACAAAGTAAAAGAAGGGAACAAAGAAAGAATACAGGTTTTTGAAGGTGTAGTTATTAGAGTTTCTGGTGGAAGTGTTGCTAAAAACTTCACAATTAGAAAAGTATCACAAGGAATCGGTGTAGAAAGAATCATTCCTCTAAATTCTCCATTAGTAGAAAAAATCGAAGTTAAGAGAATTGGTAAAGTAAGAAGATCTAAATTATATTACTTGAGAAACTTATCAGGAAAAGCTGCTAGAATTAAAGAAATTAGAAAGTAGCTTCAAGGCTAGCAAAATGCTAGCTTTTTCTTTTTTAA
This sequence comes from Leptotrichia sp., assembly GCF_057270615.1. Taxonomy (NCBI): domain Bacteria; kingdom Fusobacteriati; phylum Fusobacteriota; class Fusobacteriia; order Fusobacteriales; family Leptotrichiaceae; genus Leptotrichia; species Leptotrichia sp. Next base: position 7,126 of record NZ_DBHIXN010000055.1, on the reverse strand, counting down.
AAATATACTCAAAACAATTAGAAATTATATAGATTCAAGGTTTGAATAATTAGCCGTAGTCTTTGAGTTCGGTTTTAAAGCAATTTATTATAAAACTGAAAATTTTAAATTTAAATTAGGAGAGGAAAAAATTATGAATATATTATTGTGGGGAATTTTTTATATTATTGCTACGCTGTTTTTGCTATATTTCTTTATTAGAGAAAAGCAAGTTATTCAGTCAATACGGATGAAAGAGGATGAAACGTTGCAAAAAATTTCTCTTGAGAAAAGTGATAAAAACTTTATGGCTGGAAATGCGCTGACAATAGTTGCATTAGTTATTACAGCAGTATTTTTGGCAATTGTAGATAAAACTAAAGATCCAAATATATGGATAAAAGTTTGGGGAATTTATGGAGTATTTGGATTAAATACTGTGATTTATGTGTTTAGAAAGCAGCATGAATGGATATTTTTGCTAAATCTTATTATGTTATTTTTGGGGAAATTGATGTTTAATATTTTAGATCCAAATTTTTATATTTATTTGATAATAAATGTTGTAATTTCGTTGGTTCTTATTTATTTATTTAAGGATTTATCAACAGAAAAAATTACAGAACAATCAATTTTAAAAGAAGCTACACGAGATAATGAAAAATTAGAAAAAATTGTTACAGAATCAAAAATAAAAAATGAAGACATAGCAGAAATATTTAAAAAGATATTTCCAAATGAAAATCTTTCTGTGGAAGAAAGAATTGAGAAAGAAAAAAGAAAGAAAAGTACATTTGGAAAAGCATTAACAAGAATCGACAATGCCTTACTTGCTGTTATCTTAGTGGCAGTTATTCAAATGTTTTATATTGGAAATTATGTTATTCCAACAGGTTCAATGGAACCAACAATATTAGTTAAGGATAGAGTATTTACAAATATGGTAAAATACCATTTTTCAAAACCAAAAATAGGTCAAATAATTGCATTTAAAGAGCCTATGACTGATAAAGTAATGTATACAAAAAGAATAGTTGGAGAGCCTGGAACAACACTTCAAATTGAAAAAGGAAAAATGACCACAGCTCAATTTGAACTTGCAAATATTGACAAGGATCCTAGTTATCCAACATCAGCTAGAAGTAAAAAAGAATTTAATGAAAAGTTAAAAAAATATGATCAAGATCTAGATAAATTTAATTCTGAAAAAGTTAAATCTGTTGGTGGAGCAATAATGATAAATGATAAAAAATCAGAAATTCTTGAAAGACTTACACCACAAAAACTTTATCTTCCAGAAGGATTGCTTATGAACAATAAGATTTATATTCCTAAAAAAGGAGATAAAGTAAAACTTGATAAAATTATTGCAATTAACAAAGTGTTCGGAGAAACAGAAGACAATACTTTTATTGGACAAGTTGACTGGGAAAGTTACTACGATGGAAAAGGTTATAAAAATATGACAGGAAAAGAGTTTTTAGAATTGATAAAAACAGACAGTAACTTTAAAGATATAATTGGAAATGATGATGAGCTTAACGCTGATCCAAAAAATACATTAACAAACAGATATTATACATTCACTTTAAAGGTGGAAGGCAGAAATGAAATGGTTATGCCAATTATGGACTTCAAATACAATGATAAATTATTTAAAAAATTGTTAAACGGAGAAACTATAACACTTGATAAAAATTATTATATGGCTATGGGTGATAATACTTCAAATAGTAAAGATACTAGATATTTTGGACTTGTAGCTGAGCCTAGAATAAAAGGAGAATTACTTGTGAGATGGTGGCCTTTAAATAGAATAGGAATATTATAACTTAAAATGGGGAATAAAATGAAAAATATTATTGATGAACTGGTAAAAATTCATAATGAAAATTTTAAAAATAAGGTTGAAGATAAATATTTTTCTGAAATGATATTAAATGAGCAGTATAAGATGTACTGCTTATTTAATTTTATGGAGGGGAATATTTTTTTGGAAAATTTGGAAAAAAATCAAGAAGAAAAAATAAATTTTGATAAAAATGAAAAAAATAAGAAAAATGTGTTGGGGTATATTGTATTTTATGGTACAATAGAGAGCACAGATGTTTTTGAGATAGCAATAAAAAAAGAATATCAAGGGCGAGGTTTTGGTGAAATGTTATTAACTGAAAGCATAAAAAAATTAATTGAGGAGGAAAAAAATTTAGAAAATAAAAACATAAATAAAAATTTTTCTGAAAATAAATTTTTACTGGAAGTTAATGAGAATAATGTAAAAGCACTAAGACTTTATAAAAAAATTGGATTTAAAGAAATTTTCATAAGAAAAAATTATTATGGGGAAAATGAAAATGCAATAATAATGGTAACATATAAATAAAAGTAAGGGAGAAAAATGGGACAAAATAGTATTTCATTAGAATTAAAAAAACAAATTACGCCAAGTATTTTTATAATTGGGCAGGAATATTACAATGAAAGTTTAGGAAATATAACTGCTCTTTTTGCTGACGGAAATTTTATGACGGTAGAGGGAGAATATAAGGAAAACAGCTTGTGCAAGACTTCTATTACAGTTGAGCAGAAAAAGGGTGAATTTATAGAAGCGAGTTGTGATTGCATGTTTTTTAAAAATAATAAGAAAAATTGCTGTAAACATGTTGTGACGCTTGGAATGATGGCAGATCATTCAGAAAAAATTTCAAAAGTTATTGGAACGGATGAAATTGAAATGATGTTTGAAGATGATTTTGAAGAAGAAAATAAAAAAATGGCTAAAATGAAGGAAGAACGAAAAAGGGAAAAAGCTATAAAAAGTATAAAGAAAACAGATGATAAATATGCTTCAAAAAATAAATCACGACAAAGAATAAATCTTCGGGAAGAAAAACTTAATATGACAAATTCTGGAAAATTGCAAGATATTTCCTTAGAAGCAAGCAATGTTGATAATATAAATTTGGAAAATGTTGATAAAAAAAATAAAAATACGGAAGTAAAATTTGAGATATTTGGAGAAAATTCAGGAAATGCTGTAAGTAATGAGATTACAAAGAAAAATGAAATAGCTAATTTTCAAGGTTTGCAACATCTGGGGAATAGTAAGGAAATATTGGAAAATGTAGAGAATGTTTCTGAAAGGATTCAGGAAATTTATAATATTCATCTGGAAAGTGAAAATATGAAAGATGAGGAAAAACAGGAAATGCGACTGGAAATAGAAATTGATGAAGGAAGCTACAGTGATTATAAATACGGATATGACTATAATCAGGAAAATAATGTTCCAGGATATATTTTACGGATAAAGACAGGATTTAAAAAAATATATTATGTAAAAGATATTTTGAAGTTTATCGAAGCTATCATAAAGGAAAGAGAGTATGAAGTTACTTCTAAAATTACATATAGCCCTAAAAATTGTTTTTTTAATGAAACCAATCAGAAAATAATCAATGCAATTTATGAATATAGTAAAGAAATTCAAAGTGTTATAAACAGTGGAATTAAAGATAAAAAAGGATTAAAAGTCTACGAAATGCTTTTAAATAAACTGCTTATGGCAATGAAAAAAGGAAAAAGCCTAGTTCTCTTAGGAGAAACTAAACAAATAATGAATAGTTATGAACCTTTATTTGTAGAAGAGAATAACAGAGTTAAAATAAGAAATATAGAAAAAATTTCTGAAAATAGTCCATTTTACACATTTTCAAATGATACAGCAAAAGTCTTTAAAATGGATAAAAATGAAGAAAGATTTTTTGGTAAATTTGATTTGCTGGATCCAGAACTGTTTAATGAGCTTTCAGATGGAGATAATAAAAGGTTAAGTAAAGTTTTGAAATATGAAAATATTAATATTGCTGAATACATTGAAGAAGATGGAAATATTGATATATTTGTATCAGAAACTGATGAAAAAGAAATTGTAAAAGTAAATTTGTCAAATACTGTATGTGCAATAGAAAAAAATGGAAAATATTTTATTCCTAGAAAGAATACAAAAATATTTGAAAAATTAAAAAAACTTGTAGAAAGCTATTCAGTTACAAATATAGGATTTGCAGAAGGAACTTATAACGTAAATTATGAAGGTCTAGGTAAAATTTCAGAGTATATTGATAAAAAATATTCAGACAGAGTAAAAATTCATTTGGAAAATAAAATAAAAAATGCACGGAATATAGATGTTCATATTGGAGTAAAAAAAGTTGAAAATAATTTTTTGGATGTTACCTTTGATATTGAAGGAATAAAGACTGAAGATGTGGAAATTGTAATGGAAGCTATAAGAAATGAACAGAAATATATAACGCTGTCAAGCGGGGAATTGGTAAAAATTGCTAATAAAAGTATTGAAGAATTAGTTGGAATTGTAGATTCTATTTCTAATTTAAAAATTGGAGAAAATAAAATTTCCAAAATAAAAGCTCTTCAGCTTGCTCAAATTTCTAAAAATATTCAGGAAGATCTTGTAAAAATGGATGAATTCAAAGATCTTTTTCATAAAATAAAAAATCGAGAAGAAATTGAGCCAAATAATATAAACGTAAATTTATTTCCATATCAAAAATTAGGATTCAACTGGCTGAAAAATATGTATGACATCGGATTTGGAGGGATTCTTGCCGATGATATGGGACTTGGTAAAACTTTACAGACAATATCGTTATTAAATGAGATTTATCAGGAAAATCGTAATTTTAAAGCATTAATTATTGTTCCAAGTTCGCTTCTTTATAATTGGAAGGAAGAAATTGTTAAATTTACAGGAATAACACCGACTTTAGTTGAAGGAACAGCAGCACAAAGAAAAAAAATTATCTCAAAAAATTCAAAAGGATTTCTTATAACAACCTATCAGGCTTTGAGAAATGATATTGAAGAATATGAAAGCAAAGAATTTGATGTGGCAGTGCTAGATGAAGCACAAAATATAAAAACAACAACTTCTCAAATAAAAAAAGCAGTTATGAAGATTAACAGTAAAGTGAATTTTGCATTGACAGGGACACCAGTTGAAAATAATATTTTAGAATTGTGGTCAATCTTTGATTTTGTAATACCTGGATACCTTGATAACTTGACAAGATTTAAAAAAATTTATAAGGAAGCTATTGTAAATCCAAATTCTTCTAAAATAAATAATTTACGAGAAGTCATTGCTCCATTTTTGCTTAGAAGAACAAAAAAAGAAGTACTGACTGAATTGCCGGACAAAATCGAATCAAATATGGTTGTAACGTTAAGTGCAGAACAAAAGCAGCTGTATATGTCTTATATCAAGCAAGCTAAGAACGAAATGAAAAAATTTAACGAAAATGATAATAACCGAATGAAGATACTTGCAATTTTGACAAAACTGCGTCAAATTTGTAATTCTCCAACTTTATTCAAAGAAGATTACAAGGGAGAAGTGGCAAAACTGGAAGTATTACGTGATATTTTGCCGGATATAACTGAAAATGGTCACAGATTATTAATATTTTCACAGTTTGTTGGTACTTTGAAAGAAATTGAAAAAGAACTTTCAAATATGGGAATTGAGTATTTTTATATTGATGGAAATGTGAAGTCTAAGGAAAGAGTTGATATTTGTAATAAATTTAATAATGGAGAACGGCAAGTGGTGCTAATCTCGTTAAAGGCGGGTGGAACAGGACTAAATCTAGTTGGAGCAGATGTTGTAATCCATTACGATCCTTGGTGGAATATTGCTGTAGAAAATCAGGCTAGTGATAGAGCATATAGAATTGGACAGAAAAAAAGTGTGCAGGTTATAAAATTGGTGACAGAAGGTACAATTGAAGAAAAAATCATAAAAATTCAGGAAAGTAAACGTCAGTTAAGTGAAAATCTGCTTGAAAGTAAAGACGGAGAGAAAATTTTATTTGAAATGAGTGATAAGGAATTAATGGATCTGCTAGGTTAAATTTGTATCTGAAAATTTATATTTGTAAAATTTTTGAAATAGGAGTATAATTATACTGTAAGAATTTTTTTTAAATGGAAGGATGAAATTTTATGAAAAACGAAAGATATGAATTAAACAAAAATTTGGCACAAATGCTAAAAGGTGGAGTCATAATGGATGTTTCTACTCCTGAACAGGCAAAAATAGCTGAAGCGGCTGGAGCAGCTGCGGTTATGGCACTTGAAAGAATTCCAGCGGATATTAGAGCTGCAGGTGGAGTTTCCAGAATGAGCGATCCTAAAATGATTAAAAGTATACAGGAAGTTGTATCAATTCCTGTAATGGCAAAAGTTAGAATTGGACATTTTGTGGAAGCACAAATTTTGGAAGCGATAGAAATTGATTATATAGATGAAAGCGAAGTTCTATCCCCTGCCGATGATAAATTTCATGTAGACAAGAAAAAATTTAAAGTTCCTTTTGTATGTGGGGCAAAAGATCTAGGAGAAGCTCTTAGAAGAATAGCTGAAGGGGCTTCAATGATAAGAACCAAAGGTGAACCAGGAACTGGAGATGTTGTACAGGCAGTAAGACATATGAGAATGATGAATCAGGAAATAAGAAGAATACAGAATATGAGAGAAGATGAACTTTATTTTACAGCTAAGGAATTGCAAGTTCCATTTGAATTAGTAAAATATGTTCACGAAAATGGTAAATTGCCAGTAGTAAATTTTGCAGCAGGTGGAGTTGCTACTCCTGCAGATGCGGCTTTGATGATGCAGCTTGGAGCTGAAGGTGTATTTGTCGGATCGGGAATATTCAAATCTGGAGATCCTGTAAAAAGAGCACAGGCGATAGTTAAAGCTGTTACTAACTATAATGATCCAAAAGTATTAGCCGAAATTTCTGAAGATTTAGGAGAAGCTATGGTTGGAATCAATGAAAATGAAATCAAAATACTTATGGCTGAAAGAGGTAAGTAATGAGAATAGGTGTACTGGCTTTACAGGGAGCTTTTGCTGAGCATATAAAGATGCTTAAAAAACTTGGGATAGAATCATTTGAGATAAGAAAAAAATCAGATTTAAGTAATGCGGTTAATAATAATGGTATTGACGGACTAATTATTCCAGGTGGAGAAAGTACGGTTATTGGAAAGCTGCTTTATGACCTTGATTAAAAATGCGGTCGCACACTCGTGACGCAAGGAATGAGTTAGACCGAGAA
>NZ_DBHIXN010000054.1:0-12323 GCF_057270615.1 Leptotrichia sp. | reverse complement strand
GGTGTAATTTCATGAAATATAATTTAGCATTCAAATACAGAATTTATCCAAATAAAGATCAAGAATTATTGATAAATAAGACTTTTGGATGTGTTCGTTTTGTTTACAATACGATTTTGTATACTGCGAATAAAATTTATGAAGAAACTGGAAAAAATAAAATAATTACACCTGCTAGTTTGAAAAGTGAAAACCAATTTTTAAAAGAAGTGGACAGTCTGGCACTTTCAAATGCTCAATTGAATGTCAAACGATCGTTTACAAATTTCTTTCAAAAGAGAGCGAAGTTTCCAAAGTTCAAATCTAAAAAGAATAATGTTAAAAGTTATACAACAAATTGTGTGAACAATTCGATACGAATAGAGGAAAAAAAATATTTGATTTTGCCAAAATTGAAAAAAGTAAAATTGAAATATCATAGAGAAATACCAAAGGATTATAAAATAAAGTCGGTAACATTGACAAACAGTAATGGAAATTACTATGTTTCTGTTTTGACAGAATTTGAAAAAGAAATTCAAAAAATACCAAGTAATGATAAAGTAATTGGACTTGATTTTTCAATGTCTGAATTATTTGTCAGTTCTGAAAACCAAAGAGCTGATTATCCAAAATATTTTAGGATGTTGGAAGAAGAATTGAAAAAATTGCAGAAATCATTATCAAGAAAAGTGAAATTTTCTAAAAATTGGTATAAGCAAAAAGCGAAAATATCAAAGTTACATGAGTATATTAAAAATTGTCGAAAAGATTTTCTGCATAAATTATCAAAAAAATTGTCTGAAACGTATAATGCTGTGGTTGTTGAAAATTTGAATATGAAAGGGATGAGCCAGGCATTAAATTTTGGTAAAAGTGTAGGAGATAATGGATGGGGAATGTTTTTGAGGATTCTTGAGTATAAACTGATGTTTTTAGGGAAACAATTTTTGAAGATAGATAAGTGGTTTCCGTCATCGAAAACTTGTAGTAGATGTGGAAATGTTAAAGAGGAGCTTAAATTATCAGAAAGAAGCTATAAATGTGAGTGCTGTGGGATTGAAATTGATAGAGATTACAATGCGGCACTGAATATAAAAAACATTGGAAAAGCAATATTGAAATATTAGGAAATAAAAGAAAACAGGGTAGGAACTACCCGAAGAGCTTGGTAAATATATTTGGCTAACAAAAGCAGATACTTCCCAAGAAGCTCCCGCTTCTAAAAGCGGGAGTAGTTCACAATGTTATTATAAAATAAAAGAATATAAAAAATTATGAAAAAGGAGAATATTTTTATGTTATATCCAATGAAGTTTAAAAAATTTTTTGTAGAAAAAGTTTGGGGGGGACGTGAATTTGAAACAAAATTGGGAATGAAGCTGCCTGAAGGTAAGAAAATTGGTGAATCTTGGGAAGTGTCAGCACATCCACATGGAATGGGAATTGTAGAAAATGGTATCCTGGCAGGACAAAGATTGGATGATATTTATAAAGAGTATAAAGGTGAGCTTGTTGGAGAAAAAATTTATGAAAAATATCCAAATAAATTTCCACTTCTTATAAAATATCTGGATGTAAATGATAGACTTTCTATTCAAGTACATCCAAGTGATGAAACTGCTTTGAAAAAACATAATGAATTTGGGAAAAGTGAATCTTGGTACATAATGGAAGCAAGTGATGATGCTACTTTAATTTTGGGAATGAAACCTGGAATTACAAAAGAAAAATTTTTGGAAAAAGTGAAAAAGAATGATTTTAGCGGATTGTTTGAGGAAAAGGCTGTAAAAAAAGGTGATTTTATTGATATTACGCCAGGAACAGTTCATGCTTCGCTAAAAGGAAGTGTAATCTTTGCAGAAATTCAACAAAATTCAGATGTTACTTATAGAATTTATGATTTTGACAGAATTGATAAAAATGGAAAGAAAAGGGAATTGCATTTGCAAGATTCGGCTGATGTGATTGATTTTGGAAAAGAAGTGAAAATTAAAAATACTGATTTTGATGGATCTGAAGATGAAAAAGATATTTTGAAAAAAAATATTATAGAAAAAGAATATTATTCAATTGATAAAATAAGATTTCATGATTCTTTTGAAGATATAAATAATAAAAGTATGACAATTTACTCATTCCTTGAAGGAGAAGGGAAAATTGTGTGGGGAGAAAATGAAGAACTTTCAGTTAAAAAAGGTGAAACAATTTTAATTCCTGTTGGAATTAAAACTAAAACTATTGGAAATTTTGAAATTTTGAGAACAATAATTTAAATAAATATGGGCAAAGATTCTATTTTATTTTTTAGGTAAAATCAGATGATTTGCCTTGTTTTTTTAGTGGGAATATGTTATTCTAATATTATACTAATGTCGTTTTACAGTCACGCATTGTATAATATAATAAATTTACTCTCTAAAATCGAACTGGCAAGAATAAAACAAAAATAGGATTTGATAAATTTCACTTTTAAATATCAGAAAATAAAATCTAGTTTCTGTTTTTTAAAAGGGATTTTGTATGAGTAAAATAATTATAATTTTTAAGTTTGATTTTAAAATAGTTTTGTTATATAAAATTTTATGAAAAAAGGAAAGAAAAGGTGAAAAAAAGGATTTTATTGTTTGGAATAATGTTAGGAACTTCATCTTGTAGTATTATTGGTGGAGTTGGAAGTGTAGTTGGAGGGACTATAAAAGCTGCTGGTGGAGTTACTGGAGTAGTTATTGGGACAACAGGGAAATTAATAGGAGGCATTATTGGCGGGAAAAGTGGAGAAATCAAAGCTAAGAATACAAAATATAAATTTTCAGATGCAGATGTTGAAATAACTGGTGGAAAAACCATTGTTACAGGGATTTTGACACATAATGGAATAACTAAAAAAAATTTGACAATAGAGATTCCATGCTTTGATAAGAATGGAGCAAAAATTGGAGATGCAGTTGATAATATTAGCTCACTTACAAAAGATGAGAAATGGGAATTTCGGGCAGTTCTTGATACTAATGAAACCAAAACTTGTAAATTAAAAGATACTTATATTTACGAGGGGAATGTGAATACAATTATTAAAAATAATGATGAAAATAATGACAACACTTATAATACTGAAAAATAGCAAAAGTAAAAATTGGAGGAAATAGTTGATGATAGGAATTATTGGGGCAGTAATCGAAGAAGCTGAAGCAATAAAAAAAGAAATTAAAGAAATTAAAGAAAATACAGTAAATGAAATATCTTTTTTTACTGGGAAATTTAACAATAAAGATGTTGTTTTTGTACAATCTGGAATTGGAAAAGTAAATGCTGCAATTACAGCGACTTTATTAATAGAAAAGTTTAAAGTAAATGAAGTGATTTTTTCAGGAGTGGCTGGATCTTTAGATGAAAGATTGAAAATTGGAGATGTCGTTATAGGACAGGATATTGTTCAGCATGATGTTGATGCTACGGCATTTGGATATAAAATGGGTCAGATTCCACAAATGAAAGAATGGGCTTTTGAATCAGATAAAAAATTGGTTGAAAAAGCTGAAAATATAAGCAATTTTGAGCATCAGATATTTTCTGGAAGAATTTTAACTGGAGATCAATTTATTAGTAAAAAAAATGTAAAAATCCAGCTTGGAAAAGATTTTGAAGCACTTTGCGTTGATATGGAAAGTGGAGCTGTGGCTCAAGTTTGTACAAGATTAGGTGTAAAATTTTTGATAATTCGTTCAATTTCTGATTCGATTACAGATGAATCAGACATGGAATATGAGACTTTTGTAAAATTAGCTGCCAAAAATTCTACAAAAATATTAAAAAATATAATTTAAATGATGTATTTATGTTAATCCCCATTTATAAAATAAAAATTATATTTTATATTATTTGATAATAATGGCCATTGATTCCTTGTAAATAAATTTATAATTAGTCCAATATTTAAATAGTAAATAGTATTAGTTTATAAACTATATAAAATTTGAGATTATATAGTGATTTAAAATATATTGGTTTTTATTAAAAAAATAATTTATATATAAAAGTTAGTTAAGAACTTTTGTAAAAAAGTAAATAAAAATTAGGAAATGAAGGGAGAAAGATATGAGTTTTCGATTAAATCCATTTAAAGTAATGAGAGCTGTAGGAATTGTAGCAATTATAGTTTATGGTGCAGTACTTGTTACAGGATATAAGAAATCAAAGGTAACTACGACTGAGAGTATTGCAAAAGACGTGAAAGTGAGAAATAAGGATTTCTATAAGTCAAAAGATTATAAAAATAATCTGACTTTGCCAAATCAAGTCGTAGAAAATAATAATGAAACAGTTGCAAAGGAGATGGAACAAGCCAAGTCATCACAAACTATAGATTTAAAAAAAGATTCTGAAGCTTCAAATAATCAGCAAGCTGATGCAAAAGCATTAGAGGAAGCTCAAAAATTAGAAATGCAAAAACAGGCTCAACAAAAATTAGATGAACAAAAACGTAAAGAAGCGAAAGAAAATGCAAAAAAACAAGATGAAATGCAAAAACAGCAGAAAATAGAGGCATCAATAAAAGAACAAGCAAAAGTACAAGCAAGAGAAGAAGCTGCTAGACAACGTGCAAAAGAAGAAGCGGCAAAAAAAGCGGCAGCGAAAAAAGCAAAAGAAAATGCAAAAAAACATCAAGGTCCTAAAAAATATATTCAAGTAGCTTCAGTAACATCTGAAGCCACAGCAAAAGGAATAGCCAAAAGACTTGGTGGAAATTTTTATTATAAAAAAACAACTATAAATGGGAGAACAGCTTATGTAGTAATGTCAAATATGACAGATAATCCAAACACTTTAAAAGTTATGGAAAGCCAAGCTAAAAGAACAGGTGGCGGTTATATGATACGTTCTATTGGAAAATAGTAACTAATATAAAATTTTTAAAAATTAAAGAATAGGAATAAGAAATTATGAATAAAAATTATAAAGGAAATATTCTTCCAAAAGAGATTGTGAATGAAATAAAGATTTCTAAAAATATTATTTTGACAGTGCATATTAGTCCTGATGGAGATGCACTCGGATCAGTTTTGGCATTTTATTTTATGATAAATGAATATTGCAAAAAAAATAATATTAAAAAAAACGTAAAAATTATAATTGATGATAAATTGCCTAAATACATGAAACATTTTGAAGATACAAAGCTAATTTGGAATTATGAAAAATTTTGTGATGAATTTAATAAATATTCTCAAAATAATGAAAAATTTGATTTATTTATAAGTTTGGATTGTGCAAATGAAGAAAGATATGGAAGGGCTGTGGAAATAAAAAAATTAAGTAAAAAGTCAATAAATATTGATCATCATATAAGCAATACAGAACATGCTGATTTTAACTATGTAGAGGATATTTGCAGTACAAGCGAGCTTTTATATCAATTTTTAGAAATTTTTGATATTGAATTGACAAAAAAAATTGCTGAGTATATATATCTTGGGATAATTAATGATACTGGGAATTTTAGGCATGATAATGTTACAGAAAAGACTTTTCTTGTTTGTTCAAAATTAATTGGAGCAGGTGCAAATAATCACAAAATTGCTAATATTATTTTTGGAGTTAGTGAAAAAAAAGTTGCATTAATTGGTGAAGTATATAAAAATAAACAAATTAATGAAAATTATAAGTTTGCCAGTTATTATTTAACACAAAAGAAAATGAAAGAGCTTGGAATTGAAAAAGATGATACAGATGGTACAGCGGAAATGCTTTTGAGAATTGAAGGAATGGAAATTTCACTTTTTGTAAGGGAAAATATTGATGGTTCATTAAAGGGAAGTTTTCGTGCTAATGATAAATATGATGTAAATAAAATAGCTTCGATTTTTGGCGGTGGAGGACATATAAAAGCTGCTGGATTTAAGACAGATTTATCTTTTGAAGAAATTTTGGAAAAGACATATAATGAATTAAAAAAATAAATTTGAATAAAAATTCTTTAATTTCAAAGGAAGGAGAATTTTAATGTTTGATTTTAATATGTTTAACTATTTAAAAATAAAAGGATTTTCAAATAATCAGCTTGCAGCAAATTTTCAACAAATTGAGCAAGCTAACCAAAATATTAACGAAATTTTGGAAAATAATCCAGATGCTGTTTTAAGAAAAATAGAATGTAAGTATTTGGATAAGGAAAAAAAGCAATTGCAGTTTGAAATTAAGATAGAGGTTGTGAATAATTAGTGAAAAAGAAAATAATAAAAACAATAATAGTTTTATGTTTTGGAATGTTATTTAGCTGTTCGTCAGTTGGTAGAAGAGTAGTTCCAAATTCAGCAGTTGTTTCAAGAGATACAGTTGTAAATAACAGTATTGCTGAAGTAAAGCAAAAATTTAGTGAAGATATAAAATTTCAAAATGTAGGACTTTATAAAAGAGGATTTAAAAACTGGAAAGTAATTTTATATGGAAAACTAGCATATTATCAAGTATTAGTCACAGAGGATGGTAAAATTGTTTCTAGTGAAAAATTTGAATATAAGTAAGACAATAAGGGGGTAGCTCCCCCTTTGTTAAGTAATATATAATTTAAAATAAAAGATAATTTTGTTGATATGAATATTATATATTTTTAAAACTTAGAAATATTTTTTGAAGCTTTTCTTCAATTTTTTATTCATCTTTTTTTTCATTTTTTTCAACATTGTCCAAATTGTCAAAAACGTTAATTAAACTGTCTGAGTCAATGTCATAATAAATGTCATCATTGTGGTGATTGCTTTCTTGATTGTTAGAATTTTTTATTTCTTCAAGTTCTTGATTAACGTTGTCAGATTTTTTTGGTGCATTATCTAAAATATGTTGAGAAATACTGTCAGTATTTTCTTCATTGGTGTGAATATTGGAAATATCGTTTTGAGATTTTTCTTCTGTATTTTTTTTGATTTCTTCATTTTCTTTAGTTTCATTAACTACAAAAATAGAGTCGAAAATTACAAAAAAGTCATTAATTGCAGAGCTTTCTTTTTCTGTTTTTAATATGAGAATAGTACCTTCTAGCATTGCAATTAAGATTCTTGCAGTTGTTTCAGGAATAATTTTATCATATTTTTCAGGAAAAGCATATTTTAACGTTGTTATAAAAAATGAGAATCTAAGTTCAATTTTTTTGTATGATTTTACAAGTTCTTCACGGATATTTTTGTTAATGTCGGATAATTCCAGAGCTAGATTTCCAAGTGGACTTCCACCGTGAAATCTATTATTTATAATATTTTCAAAATATTTTTCAAAAAAATAGTGAAATTTCTGGATTGACAAGTCGTCCACGTTATTATTAAAAAAATTTATAAGATTTTCAGTATGATATTTTATAACAGCAATAAGAAGCTCTTCTTTGCTGGAAAAAAATTTATAAAAAATATCATTAGGCATTTCGCAAGCCTTAAAAATGTCGGTTAATTCCGTATTTTTGTAACCTTTATAATAAAAAAGTTTTGCACTTTGCTGTATTATAAAGTTCTTGTTATATTCTTTAGTCATTAAATTTACCTCTTTACAGTATTTTATATATATTTTATAATGTAATTAGAGGATTGTCAATAAAAATAATTAAAAACTATAAATAAAAAGGATGTGATTTTATGAAATACAATTTTGATGAAATTATTGATAGAAAAAACAATCATTCTGTAAAGTATAATGAACTTATGAGAAAGTTTGGAGTTGATGATGTGATACCACTTTGGATTGCAGATATGGATTTTAGGACAGCACAGCCTATAATTGATGCTCTTGAAAAAAAAGTGCAGCATGGGATTTTTGGATATGTATATCGTCCTGACGAATATTTTGAGTCATTTATAAATTGGCAAAAGAAAAGATTTGGATGGGAACCAAAAAAGGAATTGCTTAGCTTTAGTATTGGAGTTGTGCCAACATTAGGATCATTAGTACAGCTTTTTTCTAAAAAAGGTGATAAAGTTTTGATACAAACACCTGTTTATTCAGAGTTTTATGATATTAATGAAGATAATGCAAGAATTATCATTGAAAATAAATTTATTGAAAAAAATGGTAAGTATTCACTTGATTTGGAAGATTTTGAAAATAAATTAAAAGAAAACCCAAAATTATTTATTTTATGTAATCCTCATAATCCGTTAGGGCACGTATGGAGTCACAAAGAGTTAGAAGCAATTGGAAATTTATGTGTAAAATATAAAGTTCCTATAATTTCAGATGAAATACATGCTGATTTAACATTATGGGATAACAAGCACATTCCAATGGCAAGTGTTTCTGAAAAAATTAGACAAAATACAATAACATGTACTTCAACAGGAAAAGCCTTTAATCTTGCTGGTCTTCAAAGTGCAACAATAGTTTTCAATAATTTAGATGTGAAATCAAAGTTTGACAGATTTTGGAAGGATCTTGAAGTTCATAGAAATAATCCATTTAATTTAGTTGCTACAATTGCAGCCTATTCTGATGGTGGAGAAGAATATTTAAAACAGTTAAAAGAATATTTGGAAAATAATATTTTATTCTTAAATAATTTTTTTAGAGAATATATTCCAGAAATTACTCCAAACATTCCGCAGGCAACATATTTAGTGTGGTTAGATTGTAGAAAATTATGTCAAAAATTCGGATTCAGTCAGGAACAATTGGAAAAATTTATGCTTACAAAGGCAAAACTTGGATTGAATGAAGGACGAGTATATCAAAAAGGATTAGAAGGATTTATGAGAATAAATACAGCTTGTCCTAAATCAGTTTTGGAAAAGGCTTTAAATCAATTAAAAGACGCAATTTCAAATGAAAATGAAAAGTTAAAATAGAAGATTTTATTAAAAAAAGTTTATTATATACACTTGCATTTTGATAAGTAAATTTAAAGGAATAATTAAGTAATTTCTATTTAATAGGCTGTATAATTACAAGGTACAATTATAACAATAAATAAAAAGTGTTAAAAATTAATTGTTATAATGGAATAGAAATAAGTAAATATATGGGCAAATTTATAGTTATTGAAGCTTTTGGATTAAAGGAGGAATAAACAGATTTCCTAAAAATAATAAAATTAATTTTAAATCAGAAATTTTATGAGTTCGTAATAAAGTTGCTAAACAAATGCAAAGAAAACAATATTGAATTAAGGCTTATTGTTACATTTTATCCCAGCTTAAAGTTATATAGTAAACATAATTTAAAATTAAAGCATAGGATTTGTAAATGTGATAATTGTGGAATTGAAATTAATAGGGATTTTAATGCGAGTTTTAATTTGAAAAATATTGAAAATTATAGTATTTTAGCATAAATAATATATTCTAAATGAAGAAGAAGGAGAAGTGCTACAGTTATAGTGAAAGAGAATATATTATGTGTACCGATGGCTAATCGGGAATTCACGACTGCAAAGAGAAAAAATACGAGTAGATAATTTTTTATCAAAAGTATGTTCGATTAAGCAGTAACAGTGTATTAAATATATTTTAATACATTTTTAGTAGCAGGTGTATATAATTTATGGCAAATATTAAAGAAATCTATTTGGCTGGAGGTTGTTTCTGGGGAGTAGAAAAGTTTTTTAAAATGGCTCCAGGTGTCATTAAAACATCAGTTGGCTATGCAAATGGACAAACTCTTGATACTAATTATGATATTTTAAAAATGACTGATCATGCTGAAACAGTACATATAACGTATGATGCAAATATAGTATCTTTAAATCAGCTTCTCAATTATTATTTTTCAATAATTGATCCTACAAGTATCAATAGGCAAGGACTTGATGAGGGGCGTCAATATCGAACGGGGATTTATTATGTAGATAAAGAAGAGGCAGATACAATAAAGAAAAGAGTAGAAAATGAACAAAATAGATATTCAAGAGAAATTCAAGTAGAAGTTAGACCATTAAAGCATTATATTTTGGCTGAAGAATATCATCAAAATTATTTGGATAAGAATCCTAATGGGTATTGTCATCTGGATCTTGAAAATGCAGTGAAAATCTTTTCAAAAGAATAAAAATATAAGTATAAAATAATAAGTCGGGATTTCCCGACTTTTACTTTTTTGTTAATTTTTATTAATTCATTAAGGAGTTAATCTTCTTTATTAGAAAAATATTTTCTGTTAGGCTAATAGAAAGTATTAATTACCATTATTTGAATTACCTGAATTATTTGAATTTACAATATCTTTACTCAAAACAGAATATAAAAGATTTACATATCTTTTTGCTGCATGAGGTTTTGGATGTGTTCCATCTTTATAAAAATATTCTTTTTTACCTTTTGCATAAGAGTACCAGTCGATTACTTTTATATTTGGATTTTCAGAACTTACTTTTTTGATTTCTGCATTAACACTATCTTGCCAAGGATCAGGCATAACTGTATTTATAAAGTAAATATCATGTCCTTTTAATGTTTGTAAAACAGATTTCATATCTTTTTCAAAAATTGTACCATTTGTACCAAGAGCAATGACTACTATTTTTCTTAATTTTCCATTTTGAGCATAATTTTTTAACATATTTGGCAATTCGTAAAATTGACGACCAATTTTAGTTTCTATAATAGCATTTGGATATTTTCTTCTCAAGTCAGCTGTTGTCATATGAAGTACCGAATCTCCAATAAATAATATATCTCTTTCATCATTTGGATATTTTTTCAAAATTTCATCTTGAATCTTTGACTCTTTTTCAATACCTTTTGAAGGAGCATTCAAAGCTGCAAGTAATTCATCCATTGTTAATTTTTTATTTTGTGAATTTTGTGTTGCTGCAGGAGTAACATTCTTTGGAGTTTTATTTTCTTCATTAGATGTTGTCTCTAAAGTTTTTTGAACTTCTTTCATTTCTTCCAAATCTTTATTTTCATAAATTGGAGAATATACTAGAATTGCAAAAATAGAAGCTAAAATAGGGTAGCTTAAATAATTTATAGTTTTTTCATATTTTGCACCATTTTTTTCAAACAAAAAGTAACATAGCTCTGAAATTAAAATTAGAATAATAATTTGAATAATAAATTGCTGCATATTTGAGAGTTTTGTCCATTTAAAATATTCACGTGAGAATACCATAATAGGATATTGCCATAAATAGTATTGGTATTGATGTTGTCCAAGTCGTATAATTGGAGCAAATAATTTTGGATATTTTGAAAGACTGAATTTTTGTAATTCTGGTTTTGAAAATAATACAATTGTAAATCCAATCAAGATGCTGGCTAAGAACATTAATCCATAATAATTATAAGCACTTCTGTAATCAATTTCAAGAGAAAAGAAAATTATTGAAACTAAACCAAGGATTCCCAAAATAAATATGGCTTTTTTTTCAGAATTATTTGTAATTTTTCTGTTTATATAAAAACAAGCTATTCCAGCTGGAATAAAAAATGAAAATGCACGAGTGTCAGTTCCATAATATATTCTCGAAAAATCTGCTCCTTCTGTAGAGTTTGAAGTTACGTAAAATACATAAGCCATCATTAAGGCTGAAACTGTTCCAATTACTAAAAGTATAATACCGATTATGTTATTTTTTAGTTTAAGTTTTTTGAGTCCTTGTATTAAGATTGGAAAAAATATATACATTTGTATTAAAAAAGATAATGCCCAAATATGAGTAAGGGGTAAAATAATTCCAAAATTATCAAAATAGGACATTTTTGAAATAATCTGATAAATATTATTTAATCCTAATATTGAAAATAGTGCACTATATTTATATTTATATTCAAGTCCATTATTTACAAAATATAATGCTATAGTTGAAACTAGAATCACTATCAAAAGACTTGGGTAAATCTTTTTTAATCTACGATTGATTACTGTAAATACTGAAAAGTCTTTTGAAAGCAAACCACTTGTAACCAAATATCCGCTTAATGCAAAAAATATAACAACTCCAATATAAGTTCCTTTGTAGGAAAACCAGTGATAGACACATATAAGAACAAGTGCAATTGCCCTTAGAATGTCAATGCTTTGTATTCTTTCTTTTTTCATAAAATAAAAAAATTCCTTTCTTTTTTATACTGTTCCTCATTTAAAATAGTAGATTTATTATGAAATAAATATATTATTTAAATGAGTTTTAGTATTAAATATAGTTTATTTGATTTATATTAAGTAAAATATTTTGTGTCAAAAAAATTAATATTGAAAAAACTACCTTAAGACAAACTATTTAAAATTGTTAAATCTATTTTATGATAGTTCAACTGTTATAAGTTTGAAAGTAAAGTAGTTTTTTAATTTTGTAAGTGAACTGCTCCCACTTTTAGAAGCGGGAGCTTCTTGGGAAGTATCTTCTTTTGTTAGCCAAATATATT
>NZ_DBHIXN010000053.1:0-12331 GCF_057270615.1 Leptotrichia sp. | reverse complement strand
AATCAACTGCTCTTACAGTTTTTCCATCTTCATTTAATTTCATATAAAATGCTTTTATGTCTTTTGGATAATCAGTTACAAATACAGGCTTTTTAAAGTGTTTTTCTGCCAAATATCTTTCATGTTCAGTTTGTAAGTCAATTCCCCATTCTACTTCATACTCGAATTTCTGTTTTGAATTTTTTAATATTTCAATAGCTTTTGTATAAGTAATTCTATCAAACTTATTATTTACTAATGTATCAAGTCTATTAAATAAATCCTTATCTACAAATTTATTAAAAAATTCCATTTCTTCTTTAGCATTTTCTCTCACATAATTTACAATATATTTTATCATTTCTTCAATAATATCCATGTTTACATCCAAATCAGCAAATGCAATTTCAGGCTCCATCATCCAAAATTCAGCAGCATGTTTTGGAGTATTAGATTTTTCAGCTCTAAATGTAGGCCCAAAAGTATAGGTATTTTTAAATGCTGTTGCAAATGTTTCAACATTTAACTGTCCACTAACAGTAAGATTGGATTCTTTTCCAAAAAAATCCTGCTTAAAATCAATGCTTCCATTTTCAGTTCTTGGAACATTATTTATATCAAGTGTCGTAAGCCTAAACATTTCTCCAGCACCTTCCGCATCACTTCCAGTAATTATCGGTGTTTGTACATATACAAAGTTTTTTTCCTGAAAAAATTTATGAATCGCATAAGACAAAATTGAACGCACTCTAAATGTTGCAAAAAATGCATTAGTTCTAGGACGTAAATGTGCAATTGTTCTCAAAAATTCAAATGTATGTCTCTTATTTTGTAGCGGATAATCTGAATCAGCCTTTTGGTAAACAGAAACTTTTGTTGCCTTAATTTCATAATCTTGGCCTTTTCCTAACGATTCTACTACAACTCCTGTCACTTTAATAGAAGTTGAAATTGTAAGTTTAGAAATTTCCTCAAAATTTTCCAATGCTTCATCAAACACAACTTGAATCCCGGTAAAAAAAGTTCCATCATTTAATTCAATAAATCCAAAGTTTTTTTGACTTCTAATTTTCTTTACCCATCCGTTAATTTCAATTTCTTTTCCCAAATACTTTTCTGTATTTGTCTGAAGTTCTCTTAATTCTAATAACATATATCTTCTTCTCCTCTTCCAAAAATTATTTTATGCTTAGATACATTCGATATCTTAAATTTCTTTTGACAAAGTAAATTATTTAGAGGTGAATCAAAAGTTATATTTTTAGATTCTTATAAACAAAATAACATTTTTTCTCTTTTAATCAGGGGCATTCTCATCATCTTACTAAAATTTTTACTCTGTCCTTTGATTCAGAATATTTATCTATTTAAATTATAATTCTCGAACAAATCTATTTAATTTTTCTGTTTATTCTTACATTTTCACATTATAACATAATTTCTTATATATTTTAATAATAAATTGAAAAATTTATTATAATTTCCAATAAATCTAACATTTTTCCTTATAATTTTTTTTATTTTCTACTATTTTTTTTACTTTGCCTAATTGCAAAATTTGATTGACAAATACCCTGTAAATGAAGTAAAATTTTATTAGTAAAATAATACTAGGAGGTAGCCTAATGGGAAAAATAAAAAAAGCATCATCAAAAACTCTGAAAAATGAATCGAACATAACACTTGCAGCAATTTTTACAGGAATTATTGGAGCAGTTCTAGTATCTTCCAGTTCTTTCTATATTGCATTAAAATTTGGAGCTTTACCATGGCCAACTATAATGGTTACTCTTTTATCTATGATTATATTAAATCTATTTAAAAAGACAAATAACAAGGAAATTACAATTGCACATACGATTATGAGTGCTGGTTCAATGGTAGCTGGAGGTGTTGCTTTTACAATGCCTGCTTATATTATTTTAGGCGGAAAATTAAAAGACATCCATCAATATCAGCTGCTTTTAACTATTTTGTGCGGAAGCATTGCGGGAGCATTTTTATCATATATCTTTCGTACAAAATTAATTGAACAAGAAAAACTTGAATTTCCTGTTGGAGAAGCAGCATATCATCTTGTAAACTCAGGAAAAAGTGCAGAAAATATTCATTATGTTGCTTTTGGAACACTGTTTAGTTCAATTATCGCTTTTTTCCGTGATTTTAGCTTTACAAAAGGTAAAGCACCTATTATTCCAGCAATACTTTCATTAAAAAATGGACTTTTCAGCTTTTATGTATCGCCACTTTTAGTTGGAATGGGATATGTTCTTGGATTTTTAAATACATTTGTCTGGTTTTTAGGAGGGGCTCTTGTTCTTTTTGTCGGAGAACCACTTGCAAAAATGTTTAAAATTAATAATTTTCCTATTATGAAAAACAGTTTTGGAATGGGATTTATGATTGGAATTGGACTTGCTGTAATTTTAAAAATTATTTTTTTGAGTAAATCCAAAAATAATACAGAAAATAAAAGCATTTTAACAAAATTATTCATTTTACTGATTATTTCAATAATTACTGTAATTTTTGTATACAGATTACCAATATTTATTGCACTTGTTTTAGTATTAATTTCTATTTTATGTACAATAATCGCTGGATATTCGACTGGAAAAACTGGAGTCAATCCAATGGAAATTTACGCTATAATTACAATTTTATTAATTTCATTTTTAAATAAAATGTTAAATGGATTAAATATTGGCGGAATAAAATTTTATACAAATTTAAACACTTTAATATTATTTATGCTAGCTTGTATTATAACAGTTGCTTGTGGACTTGCAGGTGATATTTTAAACGACTTTAAATCAGGATACAAAATGAAAGTAAAACCATCCGAACAGCTTTTTGGAGAATTAATCGGTGCTGTTGTAAGCTCTTTTGTAATAACATTTTTATTTTTTGTTTTTTTCAAAGTCTACAAAATAATCGGACCTGTTGAAAATACTGAATTAATCGCACTGCAGGCTTCTATTGTAGCAACAGTAATAAACGGAATTCCGTTTTTAGGTATTTTCTTTATTGGACTTGCTGCTGGGTTAATTTTAAGCCTTTTAAATTTACCAGTTCTAACTTTTGGAATTGGAATTTATGTACCATTTTATCTATCTTCAACTGTATTCTTAGGTGGCCTTGCAAGTTTTTTTGGAAACAGAATTTCAAAAAATTCCAATTCAAAACTGCTTTTAATATCAAATGGACTAATGAGTGGAGAAGCAATTGTCGGAGTTATTTTATCAGTTATGGCTTATATCGGATTATTTATGAAGTAAAATTACCAGAAATTGGATGAAAAGCAAGGGGAAGTATCCCTTGTTAAAAAATAAAAAATAGTTTTTCAAAGAAAGGAAAAAAATTATGATTTTAGGATTTGATATTGGAAATACACATATTGTACCAATTTTTTATAATGAAGATGGAAATATTTTGGCAACATTTAGAATACCAACACATCTGGAATTTACCGAAGATACTCTTTTTATAATGTTAAACGAATTTATAAAAAGCAAAAATTTGGAAATTTCAAATATAAAAAATATTATAGTTTCATCAGTTGTTCCAAATATTAATGAAAACTTTACAAGACTTGGAAAAAAATATTTTGACATTGATCCAACTTTTGTAACGCTTGACAATGTAGAAAATAAAATAAAAGAAATAAAAATTTTGCCAAATATGGAACGTGGACTTGGAGCAGACAGAATTGTTGATATTTTAGCGGCAAAAAAACTTTATCCAGAAAAGGAGCTTTTAATAATTGACTTTGGAACAGCCACAACCTTTGATATGATAAAGGATTCAACTTATATGGGCGGTTGCATTATCCCAGGAATTGCACTTTCAATAAACGCCCTATTTAACAATACTGCCGCTTTGCCCAAAATTGAATTTACAGAACCTGAAACTGTTTTGGGAGTAAATACAGTTTCTCAAATTAATGCTGGCATCTTTTACGGAAATGTTGGATCAATAAAAGAATTAATTTTGCAATATAAAAAATTTTTTCCAAATGCTTACGTTATTACAACTGGTGGACAAGGACAAAAGATTTCGGAATATATTGAAGAAATTGATGAATATGTGGCAAAACTTGGAGAAATAGGGATTTTTGAATTTTATAAATTAAATAGCAAATAAAGGAAAAAAATGAAAGAAATAATAAAAAGCATATTAATTGGTTCAGCAATAAAAGTGGCTGAAATTGTTATAGCTCAAAATGTTATAGCCCGACTTCTTTATCACAGTTACGAAGTCAAAACTTATTATAAAAAAGATGACAAAATTCGTCAAAGCCAAGATTTTTTGATACTTCTTCACGGTATTTATGGAAAAAATTCGGATATGGAAATCATCGCTCAAAATTTTAAAAATAATTACAGAATTATAAATATCCAATATCCTACCACAAAAGAAACTGCCGAAGAAATTGCTGATCTTTACATAAAGCCAAATATTGAAAACATTAAAAGAAAAATTTATTCAGAAAATTCTGATCAGAATATAAAAATTAATTTTGTGGCACATTCAATGGGAAGTGGTATTTTACGATACTATTTAAAGAAAAATCCTCTCAAAAATCTGGGAAAAGTCGTGTTTATTTCTCCACCATCGCACGGAAGCCATTTAGCAGATATTCCCTTTATTGATAAGTTTCCAGCTACATTTGGAAAAGTTGTCCCACAATTCAGCACAAAAAAGAAAAGTTTTATAAATCAGCTTGGTGAGCCTGATTATGACTATATGATTTTGATCGGAAACAAGACTAATAACCTGCTGTATTCGATGATAATTCGTGGAAAAGATGACGGAATGGTTCCTATCAAAA
The DNA here is from genome assembly GCF_057270615.1 of Leptotrichia sp. Classification (NCBI taxonomy): domain Bacteria; kingdom Fusobacteriati; phylum Fusobacteriota; class Fusobacteriia; order Fusobacteriales; family Leptotrichiaceae; genus Leptotrichia; species Leptotrichia sp. Next base: position 7,521 of record NZ_DBHIXN010000053.1, on the reverse strand, counting down.
CTGCAAAAATGAAATCTGATAATTTTAAAATTATTGATAATACTACTCACACCAGTATTTTAAAAGATCAACGAACATTAAAGGAAATTTCTAAATTTTTCAAAAGTTCAGATACAAACAAAAAGAAGGAAAAATAATGAAAAAAAACACAACAAAGCGTTCAAATAGTTCAACAAAAAAAACTGTAAAGACAAAAACCGAAAGAAAAAAAAGTATCCCAAAAATTGAGCAATCTTTTTTAGAAGGAATTTCCTGTGATATTTATGTTGGAAAAAAGGCTGGAGTTAGCATTAGAAATGCAATACAAAAAGCTAAAAAATCAATCACAGTAATTTCTCCCTTTTTAAGCGGAGATATGATAACCGAAGATATTTTTGAGGCATTAAACAAAGATGTTCAAGTAAATATTATTTCAAAAGACAATGAAAGAATTTATCCTTTTTTAAAAAAAAATTTATATAGCCAAAATCCTATTTTAGGTTCTGAAAAATGGTTGTTTCTTTTGGGAAAATCCCTATTAATATTTTTTTATATTATTTTATCCATCGCAGCATTAGAAATTTTTACATCCTTTATTTTCGATGTTTCCTTTACAAAAAATATACTCCCAATTTCCAAAAATCATTTTTTAGCACTTACCATTATTTTTGGAATATTAACCCTTTTTTTAAGAAAACTAACAATAAACCACGAATTTTACTACTCAAAACGAGATAATTTCAATGTACATATTCTTGAAAAAAGCTACAATCTTCATAGTAAAATCTACATAATCGACAGCAAAATTGCCTTTTTAGGCTCTTTAAACTTTACTACTACAGGCTTTCTCTTTAATCACGAAACTTGTATAAGAATAACTGATAAATCTGTAATCAGGCATTTAAATAATGTCTATAAGGATTTGATAAAAACTTCCAAGCCAATTTCACTAGGAGAATTGAAAAAAAGAATAAATCAAAGATACAAATAATATTTTATTTTTTAAATGACAAGGGGATTTTTCCCCCCTTGTTAAGTAAATTTCCAACAAATCTAATATTTAGAGTATATAATAGACAAAATCCAGAAATAGAAAGTGCCTTTTTAGGAAGTCTGTTTTCGCCTTCAGATAGAAATTTCATAAGAAGTGTGGGATAGGAGGAGCATTATACACCGAATCGCAAACAGGGATAGGAGCAAAAACATTTGCTCTTGCTGAGTCTACAAAATCTTTATTTGAAAATTCTGATGAAGGCATGATGCTAATAAAAAAAGCAAAAAGTATAGCAGGGGAACCAGGAATACAGATGTATGGTTTTGCTAAAGAAACGGTAGGGAATATAGAAACTGCTGGCTTTATAAGTAAAGGAATCTTTGAAGCGGATATGTTTTTGAAAAATAAAAAACTTGATAAAGAAATTAGTCAACATAATATAAAATTAGATAATTTAAATAAAAATAAAAATAAAGTTTTTAACCAAGCCAATGAAGACTTCGAAATATTTGATACAAATAAAGAAATATTAAAATTAAAGAGTAAAAGATATGAAAATTTTACCTTTATTCCAGATGTAATTGAAGATATTGAAAAAAAAATAAATACTACTCCTAAAAATAATGTAAAAAAAATAATTATAAAAGAAATAAAAACTAGTATTCCTTCTGACTGGCTAAGCTACCGTTCACAGATAGAATATTCAAAACAACCATTTTTAACAGATATAGAAATAAAAGGAGTTAAATAAAATGTTTAAAATAATAATACTGATAATACTATCATTAGCAACAATAAGTTGTGAAAAACCTGAACCCCAAGAAAAAACTTATACAATAGTATTAAATAAAGAAGAATACGAAAAAAGAGTTGCTGAAATAGAAAATGAAATTAATAATAAAAACTATAAAAAAGCTGAAGAAATGCTACTGGAAATAGCCAAATATAATAAAGTGGCATATGTAAAAATAGCGACTATGTACTATGAGGCAGGAAAAACAGATGAAAGTGAAAAATGGTTTAAAATAGCATACGATGAAGGAAATAAAGAAGTAGCAGGAAATCTAGGAGAATTTTATTATGAAAAAAAAGAATATGAAAAAGCAGAACAATATTACAGAGAATATATTAAATTAGGAAATTTAGAAGGATATAGGAATTTAGGATATATGCTTGAAGAATTAGGGAAAACAAAGGAAGCAATAAAACTTTATACAGAAGGAGCTAAGTTAAAGAATACAGATTCGATATATTCTTTAGTAAGAATATATTATTTAAAAAATGATATGCAAAATATGAATTATTGGAAGAATAGATTATTAAATGATACTGAAGTTATTAATCTTAACTCTAATATAGAGAAATATTTGAATTATTTGAATGGAAATGAAAACGAAAGAAAAATAGCAGATTTGTATATGAAATCAGCACAAAATATGATAATGAAAAATTTTTCTGAAGCTGAAAAGGAACAAAAGAAAATGGTAGAATATTCTCAAGATGAATTAGTAACTTTGGCACGATTTTATGATGTATTTGGCGATAAAGCTGTTGGGAAAAAATTATTTAAAGAAGCGTATGATAAAGGATTGAAAGACGCTATTTATTACATGGGAGTTATCGAATTTGAGGAAGGGAATATTGAAAAAGCGAGGGAATATTTTAAAGAATCAGCAATAAAGGAAAATAGAGCTGAGGCACAGATAGAATATGCGGATAAGTTGAAGGAAGAAGGAAATATTGAAGAAGCGGTTAAATGGTATAAAAAGGCTGCTAAACAAAAGGAAGCGAAAGCATTGATAAAACTATGTTCCTATTATTTGGACAAACGTGATATTAAAAAAGCTAACGAAATGGTAAGAAGACTAAAAACAACGAAGGGATTAAAAAATTATACTTTAGAGTACAAAAAATTTGCACATGAATATAAGGAAATGAAAGAATAAATAAATTTTTTAAAATCATAAATTATAAAAATAAGGATGGGAATAATGAAAATAAATAATTATATCTACACTGATTCAGAAATAATAAAAAATAATGAAGATATATTGAATACAAATGAAAGTACAGGATATTAGAGAGTGTCCAGATAACACTATTCATCTTTTAACTGATTCAATAATTTTTCAATATCAATTTTCTTAACCTCCCCAGTTTTTAACAAAATTTCAACACGACGGTTATTGTATCTTCCAATTTCTGTATCATTCGTATCAATTGGATTTTCAGATCCTTTTCCGATCATTTTAGTAATTTTTATATCTTTTCTCAATCCATTTTGTTTTAGAAATTCTGCCATTTTTTCAGCTCTCAGTAAAGATAATTTATTTTTATTATTCTCAGTTTTATCAGCATATCCAACGATTTCAAATTCTTCATTTTCAAAAAAGATATTTAACAAATATTCTATTTCTTTTCTAATTTCCTGTTTTTCTGTTTCAGTTACTTCTTCTTTATCAGCAGGAAATCCGCTTATTACCATTTTTTCTATTTTTTCATCTTCCTCTACAAATCTAATTGTTGTCCAATTTTCACATATCGACCTTTCAGGACATAATTTTGGAAGTTTATTTGCTATTTCAAGATTTTTACTAGCAATTTCAGAACCATTTTTTATTGCCAATCTGTAATATTCTTTTGCCTTAGGAATATTTCGAGAATTTTTATCTTTTGCATACAAATTCCCTAGATTATTAATTGCTTTTTTATCTCCATTTTTTATTTTTTCTTCTAATTTCTCCACTTTTTGAAAAAACTCATCATACGGTGTATTTGAAAATAAATTAAATTCTAAAATTATTGTGAAAAGTAAAATTATTTTTTTCATTTAAATTTATCCTTTCTTAATAGGTTAAAAATTCAACGGTTCTGTTTTCATTACCTTTCCCCATTCATTCAATCCGAGAGGCTTTTCTTTGGAATCTTTAAAAAAGGCATAGATATATTTATGTTGCTCTTCTGTTAAAAATACTAATTTCCCGTCATTTCCACCTGATATTAAATAAATTTTTTCATTTATTCCCTTTTTTTCAAGTTCTTTATTTATAGCATGTGCTATTCTCATAGGAGCTTCTCCCCATCCACTTTTTTTAAAATTTTTAAAAATTTCATACTCTGTGCCGTTAATTTTAATTTGGGTGCTTAATCCTTTTTCATCATCCCATTCTTCTGAAAAACTGCCAATTTTTATTTTAACTCCAAATTTTTCAAATGAAGGTTGTAGATCATTTATCAAATCTGGTATTCCATCCCCTTCAAAAACTGTTTCCCCATCACAAAAATAAAATCTATAATCTTTTGCTACATTTGTATTTTCATCCCATAACGTAGTTAATGTTCCTTCACTTCCATATTTTCTTATAATCTCTAACATTTCTTTCTTTAAAGAAGGAGCATCTTCTTTTTTAGCATACTTAAAATATCCTAATTCATCGAGTTTATTAACAAACTCTTCAGCTGTATGTTCTGAATTTGATTTTGCCTTTATTTTGTATAATTTAACAACTATTATAATTAAAATTATAATAATTAAAACAAAAAATATTTTTTTCATAAAAAATCTACTCCTTCATAATATCAAAAACTCAGAACCATACTAAAACAGTTCTGAGTGTGAACCTAAACGAGATAATGATAAGACTAAAATATCATCATAATATTTATATATTAATAACCAATCAGGTTCAATATGGCATTCTCTAAATCCTTTGTAATTACTGATTAATGCATGATCTTTATATTTAATGTCTAATACTTTCTTTTCAGCTAAAATATCAACGATTTTAAATAATTTATTAATATTTTTTCCTTGCTTTTTGGCTAATTTCAATTCTTTCTTGAATTGTCTTGTAAATTTAATTTTATACACCAAGTGCCTCTCTCAACTCCTCTATGCTGTCATATCCCTTTACACTATCATCTCTTGCAATTCTATCAGCTTCTCTCATTGCTTCTAAAGTCACTTCATTTGGCTCTTCTTCCAATTTCAATTCAAAAGGAATTCTATTTTCTCTAATTGCAGTTTTTAAGAACATATTTACTGCAGTTGTCATTGTCAAGCCAAATTTGTTAAATAATTCGTTCGCTTTTTCTTTTGTTTCTTTATCAACTCTAATACTTAAATTTGTATTTGCCATAACAAATACCTCCTTTTTTATTCATTATACCATTTTTAATTACATTGTCAATACAACGTTATACAAAAAAATAAATATTTTCTTTTCTATAAATTTCATTATTTTTCTACAACTTTCCAATCTCTGCTTCCAATTTATCCAACAGCAAGTCAAACTGCTTTGCTACAGCCTCGATCGTTTCGATTTTCGACAAGTCAACTCCTGCCTTTTTAAGCTGTTCCATTGGAAAGTCATTTCCTCCTGAACTCAATAACTGAATATACTTGTCAAGCGTTTGTTTTCTTTCGCTTTCATCGCTTGAATTTATCATTTTCTCATATAAAATCGCTGATGAGGCAAAGCAAGTGGCGTATTGATACACGTAAAATGGCGAGTTGAAAAAATGTGGAACTCTTGCCCAGAAAATATAGATTAAATCATCTTTTTCGATTATGTCGCCGTAATATTTGTCAAACAAGTCTTCCATAATTTTGCTCAAAACTTCCGCTGTAATCGGCTCTCCAGCTTCTGCCAGCTTGTGTGCCTGATATTCATAATCTGCTAGCAATGCCTGAAAATAGAATGTCCCAACAATATTTCCAATTTCCTGCTCCAGCAGCGCAATTCTTTCTTTTGGATCATCGGTATTTTCCAGCATGTAGTCAAGCAGTAGTCTTTCGTTAAATGTGGAAGCCACTTCTGCTACGAAAATTGTGTAGTCTGCCATCGAGAAAGGCTGATTTTCATCTGAATGAAGAGTGTGCAAAGTATGTCCCAGTTCGTGTGCCAATGTAAATACGCTGTCTAAAGTCTTGTTGTAATTTAAAAGCATATATGGGTGAACTCCGTAAACTCCTGCAGAATACGCTCCCGTTCTTTTACCTTTTGCCTCAAATACATCCAGCCAGCCTTCTGAAATCGCTTTTTTCATTTTTTCTACATAATCTTTCCCAAGCGGAGCAACCGAATTTAGCACTATTTCCTTTGCATCATCATATTCATATTCCTTGTCAAATTCTATTAGATTAATTGAGCCGTCAAAATTATAATATTTTTCAAGTCCCAAAATTTTCTTTCTCAATTTTAAATATCTTTGCAATGGTTTTGTATTATTTTTTGCCGTATTGACAAGATTCAAGTAAATTTCTTCTGGAATATTGTCACTTTCCAGATGGCTTAACAAAAATGAATCATAATTGTAGGCCTTCTTTGAAGCAATTCCTTTTTGCAAAATTGAATTATAAATTGCAGCAATTGTATTTTTTTTCTTTTCATAAATTGTATAAAACGTCTGAAACATCAGTTTTCTGTCTTCCTGATTTCTATTTGTAGACAAAATTTTAGAATAATTGGCAGGCGTTACATCCACTTTTTCTCCAGAACTAAGCGTAACTTGAGGCCATTCCACATCCGTAACCGTAACTTCCGAATAAATACTTCTTGGTGCTGAAAAGAATGAGCTGTAGTACGACAGCAATTTGCTTTCCTTTTCTTCCAGAATATGCTTTTGCAGTCTAAACAAATTTTTCAGTCCAAATCTATAATCATCAAATTCTTTTTTTTCAATCCATTTTTCAATATTCTCACGATTATCAACCAGTTCCGAATTTACCCAAGACGATTCAGTAGAAATCTCTGCAAATAAAAACTGAACTTTTTGCAAATGTTCCACAGCCTCCTTATCTAGTGAATTTAAATCTCTTGCAAGCTGTGGATACCGATACAATTTATAAGAAATTTTATCCATTTCCTCCTGTTTCTGAAAAAATTCCAGCAATTTGCCTTCATTTCCAAATTGCCCTTTAAATTTAGCCAATTCCCTTTTCAATTCTCCAACTTTCTCAAAATCCTTTTCCCAAGCCGAATAATTTTCATAAATATCCGATAAATTCCATTTATATTCTTGCCCTATATTATCTCTTTTCAATTCTTCCTTTTCCATCTTATTTTTTTCCATTTCATTCTTCCTTTCAAAAAATTAATACAAACATAGTATACCCTTTTTCCAAAAATTTTAAAAGATATTTCCCCAAATTTATTCTTTTTTAAATTTTATCTCAAACTCTTTCCCAAAAAATGCAATCCCAATTTTTAAAACTTCATCAATTCCAGCATTTCTCAAAACTGAAATATACTCTTTTTCATCAATTTGTTTTAATGCGATTTCACATTCATTTTTTAACTTTTCATGAATTTTATCATTACTTAAATTTTCTGTCCCATTAATAATTTTCAATTCAATAATAATTCCTTCTTTTCCTTCCAGAATATTTTTAGGTTTTAAAAGTAAATCGTATCTTCCTTTTCCCGCAAAATTATTCGATGTAATTTCGTATTCATTTTTCAAAATTAAAACCAATCCTAACATCAATCCGTGATAAAATTGCTCTTTGTAAGTTCCACTCACATCAAATATTCCAGTATTTTCCA
>NZ_DBHIXN010000052.1:10384-13063 GCF_057270615.1 Leptotrichia sp. | reverse complement strand
CCTCTTGAAGAATCAAGATACATGGCAGTACTTGTAGTTGCATTTGATAAATCAAGTTTTCCATTATTTATAGCCTCATATCCTACATCACCTTTCCAAGATCCATGTGGATCCTTAATACCGTCAGCCATAAGACCAATTATATTTTTTGTTGATGGTTTTGCTTCAACTGTGATACCTGTTTTTATAATAGCTTCTCCATTTATAACGTGCGAAAGAATATTTCCTGTATCTAGAGCATTTCCAAGCGCATTTGTCAAATCTCCTGCTATTTCATAACTACCTTCAGTTAATCTTGTTCTTTCAACTGAATGCCCTTTGGTATTCAAAGTACCACCTTTATCAGTTATAATTGCACCTTTTTGACCATAAATTCCAACTCCGTCACCATCAAATGTAATTGTTGAATTGTTATTAAAAACAACTTCAGATTTTGTAGTGACTATTGCTCCAACTCCATTTGCCCCTTTCAAGTTAATATTAGCACCATCTATCGTAACTTTCGACGGACTAGGAGCACCTGTTCCACCATTTCCAATATAGATACCAGTTCCAGCTGTTGTATTATCTCCTATATTCATAGTTCCAGAATAATTAATATTACTTGCATTTTCAGCAAACAATCCAACTCCATTTGCTCCTGTTGTAATGTTAGTCGATATTGCTTTTGGAGTTCCAGAAGTTCCCTGAGCATCAGCATAAATACCTATTGCATAAAAGTCACCTGATGTACCTAATACTGAATCTCCAACTTTTATTCCTCCAGTGTAAGTTGAAATATCAGTATTCCCTTTTAATAATAATCCAATCATTCCTTTTCCTTGCGTTGAACTTCCACTTACAAAATCAAGTGCTGGTGCATTTAATTGTGCTGGCGTTGTCAATGCTTTTCCAGTGCTATCTGTTCCATCTAAATAAACTCCAACACCATAGCCATTAACATTTCCAATAGAATTTGTTATAGAACCATTACCTTTAATGTAATAAGCTACTTGATTTTGTGACTTATCATTTAAATCAATCACAGCTCCTGTTCCATCTGCAGTTGCTTCCTGAGTAAGATAAACCGCAACTGACGAATTAGCATTTTTGGTCATTGTTATATTTCCTACTTTAGAAATATTTGATTTTGGTGTATAAATTCCAACTGTTTTTTCAGCATCTAAAGTTATAGTTCCTGTATTTTTTATAGATGAATTAGCAACTGCTCCTGAATATATACCACTTCCAGCAGTAGTTTCAACATTGCTAGCAAAAATTCCTGTTGACTCTTTTCCTTTCAAAGTTATATTTCCAGCATTTGTTAAGTTTATTTTCTTTGATGTAGAACTTGCAAGTCCAAACATACCAACCGAACTTTCTTTTGCTAATGTAATATTTGAATTGCTTTCATTTTCTGCTACAGCGTCATCTTTAGCAAATATTCCAGTAGAATTTTTTTCTAATAATTCAATATCTTTTTTATTTTTAACTTGTGTTCCATTTCCTGTACCATACATTCCAATTACATTTTCAACTGTTCCAGAAATTTCATATTTATTAGTTATAACTGCACTATCAGCTGCACCCATTCCTGTAGATTTTTTTCCAGATAGAACAATTTTACCTGTATTTTCTCCAGTTGTTCCTGAACCTGTTGCATACATTCCAGTAGAACTTTCGCTAGTAACTTTAATTCCTTTATCAGTTGAAGTATTTTTTATTTCTGAACCTGCTTCTCCAAAAATTCCAATAGATTCTTGTCCATTTACTTCTATAGTCTTATTATTTGTAACAGTTGACTTACTTCCAAAAATTCCTACTGATTTTTCTTTTGAAGTTATAATTGTACCACTATTATCAACTGTCAAATTTTCTTTTCCATTTGATGAAGAATTTTTAGCATATATTCCAACCGATTCTTTCATTCCAACATTTATTTCTGAACCAGTTAAATTTTCAATAGAAAGTTTCTTTGTAGCTCCAGATTCCAATTCACCGTATATTCCTGCACTTCCCTTTTCAGAACTGCTTGTTGCTAAAGTAATTGTTCCTTTATTTGTAATTGAATGATCTTTATCATTCTTAAATTTACCATATATTCCTGCTGATTCACTTTTATCTATAGTAATTGTCTTACTTGCATTATTTATAACATCACTATCACTTATATAAATTCCTGCTGATTTTTCATCTTGTGTAGTAATATCAGCATTATTGGTAACATAAGAATTATCAATTGCATAAATCCCTGCTGATTTCTTATCCTTTATGATAATTTCTCCATCATTTCGAACAGTCGCTGTATCTGCCATTATCCCAACTGATTCAGCTTTATCTACATTGATTTTTCCTGAAGTAGAAAGATTATTTATTACAGCCTTTGTTCTATCATCTGTATCATTTTTTATATACATTCCAGCTGATTTTCCATCTTTTAAATTAATAGTTCCACTATTATTCATTGTAGTTATTCCTGGTGTAACAGGCGATGCAACTGATGTATCTTTAAACACATTTGCATACATTCCAATACTTTTATCTTTTTCAGCAGTTATTATTCCCGAATTATCAATTGTATAATTCTTTGCGGAAGTATTTTGGGCATAAATTCCTGCTGATTCATTTTCTTTTAAATTAATCTTACCTTTATTTGTAACATTACTATTTTGTGTATAAATTCCTGCTGAACATGTTTTA
>NZ_DBHIXN010000052.1:0-10374 GCF_057270615.1 Leptotrichia sp. | reverse complement strand
TGTTTTATTCATTATGATTTCGGCAGAAGCAGCATCATTTATTATTTCAGCATCATTTATTCCCATTATTCCGGCAGATTTTCCACCTGACATTTCTATTTTCTTTTTATTAGTCGCTTTTCCACCGTCTGACAATATTCCTACTGAAGCCGAATTAGGATCGGTATTTGTAGCTAAAATCTCTCCACTATTCTCAACTTCAGAACCATTTTTGCCAAATATTCCCACTGATTTTTTACCTTCTATTTTAATTATTCCATTAGATTCATTTGTTGCTTTTGATTTTTCGGCTAAAATTCCTACTGAAGAGTCAGCTTTCATCGTAACTTTATATTTATTATTTATTATAAAATTATCTTTACTAGCTGTCACATTTTTACCATAAATCCCTACTGATTCTTCTGTTGCAACTTCAATTTCTCCACTAGTTTCATTTGTTAAAGTTAATTTTCCTTTTGCAGAACTATCTAATTCTCCATAAATTCCTGCATTTTTTGTTTTTCCTGAACCAGTAATTTTAATATTACCTGAATTTTTTACAAATTTATCAGAAGTTGATGAAGATTTTGAAAATATTCCTGCTGATTTTTCATCTTCTGTAGTTATTGTTCCACTATTTGTTACATTACTATTTTCAGCGTATATTCCAGCTGATGAACCTTTTTCAACTATAATTTTTCCACCTGAAGCATTTGTTAATTCAGAATCTGCTAACCCTAATATCCCAACAGAACTAGCTTTTGTCATTATTATTTTACCAGTACCTTCATTTTTACCATTACTTGCATTAGCATAAATACCTACTCCAGAAACTCTTGAAGATTCCAAAGTTCCTGCATTTTCAGCTGTAGAACTTTTATCTGTTCTATTTTCTCCTTTTGTCGCAACCAATCCAACTTGAGTATCTGTAACTAATTTCACACCACTGTCAATTCCAACTGTTGAACCATTGTTCGCTGATAAAACTGAAGTAGAAGCATTTCCACCATTAGTTATAGTGTAATCTCCATCTAAAAGTGCTTTTCCATTATTCGCTGCAAAAAAGATAGTTGCACCTGCACCAAAATTTGTTATATTTATTTTATCTTTTGAATCATTATTTAAATATTTTTTCAATGAAGGACTTGTAGAATTTCCACTTAAAAATCCAAATGTTGAATTTTCACCAAGCGACACATCTAATTTTTCTCCAGATTTTATTCTAAATGTGTTATTAAATTTTTCTGAATCTGATGAATAAAGTCCAACTGCTCCTTTTCCAATTGTTAGTAATGAATTTGTTCCAAAATTAACTTCTGCATCTCCATCTGAATAAAATCCAATTGTAGTTCCAGCATCTGCTCCAGTTCCGCTTTCTTCTAATGTGATTGGAGCATTAATATTTACCTTCCCTGTAGCACTTTTCACATAAAATCCTGTAGCATTTTTTCCAACTAATATACTGGCATTCGTACCACTATGATTAAACTCATATTTACCTTCCGCATAGATTCCCGTATTTGTGTTACCTATTAAATTCGTATTTGAATTTTGATTAGCATTTACATATATCTTACCAGTATTATTAAATGTAATTTTATTTGTCTTACCATTTAACGCAACAGCTGTGTTCCCTGTATCTTTTGCTGCTGTCACTTCAATAGTTCCTGAATTTGCAAATTCATCCTGTTCCCCATAAAATCCAACAGAATTTGTGGAATCTGCTTTTACATTGATTGTACCACTATTTGAAGATGTCCCTCCTTTTATCAATGCAAATCCTACTGATTTTTCTCCTTCTACATAGATTTTTCCATCATTAATACCTCTACCATGATTAGTTTTATCTATTCCCTGTTGCATATCATCTAAAGCTCCAGTAAATTTAGAATAATTTGAACTATTATTAACGACAAATCCATAATTTGTTTTACCTTTAACTGTAATAACAGAAGTAGATTCAGCTTTTATATCTCCAGATCTTAAATATTTACGACTTGAACTATTATTTCCATTTACTTTTCCATCATTCAAGTCAACCGATGTATCTCCAACATAAGCTCCTACAGCATTTGTAGCATCTTTATTTATATTTATTATTTTTTTCAATTCAACAAAATCAGGTGTTGTTAAATTAGGCATTCCTACAGGAACTCCTGTAAATACTCCCACTCCTTTTTTAGAATTAATATTTATCTCTCCGTCAATCTTAGCTTCTTGAATATCATGTAACAGACCAATAGCAATACTGTTTTCTCCATTTACATTTATCACACCTTTGCTTCCATTATAAACTCCACTTTCAAATCCAGAAACAGTAGTATTCCCAAATTCCCCACCTGGATTTACTATTTGATTTCCAATTTTTCTTTGAGATTTTAAATCTTCATAATATCTTTTAAATGAGTCTTTAAAAAAAGTTATAGGAAGTCCTTCATTAAACACAGTTGTAATCCCAAAGCTATTTTTCCCATTTATATCTATTTTTTTTTCATTAATAGCTTTCATTGCAACTTTTCCACGATTATCCTTTGTATTTATTTTACCTATACGTATTGGAGCATTATTCCATTCCTTACTATTTGCTGGAACCCAATTATGAGGATCTTCTGGCTTTAATTGAAAAGCTGCACTATCATCTGCATTTAACGTGATAGTTCCCTTGTTTATCATTTCAGTTAAGGTCTTATTATCTGAAGCATCTGGATTATTAAATCCAAAAGCAACTTGATTAGTATTGCCATTTCCCTTTTCACCTATAATATTTCCGTCATTAATAGCCGTAAATTTTATTGCAGGTTTGTTACTAGGATTACTATCCTTGTTCAAATGTGTACCTTGAATATCAATTGCAACATTTCTACTTCCTTTAAGATTTATAGTTGCACTATTTGTAAATTTTTGATCATCATAAGCTTCATCTAAGACAAAAACCCTATTGTTATCAACCGTTACATTAAAAGTATATTTTTTATCTACATTTGCATTGGTAATGTATTTTGAACTTAATGTTATATAATCTTTATTTCCTAACTCAGTAATATTATGTGTATTATTACCTCCAGCTTCCCAATCTTTCCATGTTAAATCTTTATATTTTGCATTCCCAGTAGGATCAATAGAAAAATTTATTGGAGATATAACAGGTGCATTTATTTCTGGTAACTCTACTTCACTTGGTTTAGCTATCGTCAATGGTTTAATCACCGGCGGAGTTACGCTAATATTAATATTCGGTGTTTCTGGTGGTGTTATACCCAATGTAACCTGTGGTGCTTCCAAAGTAATATTTATATTTGGTGCTCCAATTGCTTTTGGTTCACTTGGAGCAACTGGATTTTTTATATTGATGTTAATTGGTTTAACATCCGGAAATTTTATATACGGTGCTTTTATTGGTTCAGTTACCTTCAAATTAATATTTGGACGTACCACTGGTCTTGGCATATCAATTTTTGGATTTATTGTAATTTCCTCTTTTGATACTGATTTTGGACGTACATTTGCCATTATCTGGATTTCCACTTCAGGCTCTTGAACGTGCAGCAATGAAGCTAGTCCGTAAGTATGTTTTCCTACTGTAGAAGTGCTAAGTGAAGAAGTCATATAGCTTTTTCTTCTGTTTGACAAAATTCCAGTATCTGCCCAGTTACCACGGCTGTAGATGCTGTTGAACGAATACTTATAGGCTTTGTCGCCTCTTCCTTTATAAGTACCGTTATTGCTTGATACAAAGGTATTTGCACCAAATTGCCATGAACTCCATGGAGATTTTACAACTTGATCTCCCTGTTCCATTAATTGAACTAGTTCTAAATCCAGCTCTTCTATTGTTTCTTCGTTCGCTTTTTTCTTTTTTCTGATTGCGGTACGTGTCTTTTCTGCTGACATTACCAGTTCTTTGTTTAGCCGCTCATAAAGAACATTTGAAGATGTATTTATCCCAATTGAAAAAGTTATCATTCCTGTTATTAAATATGAAAACAGCAATGACTCTGTATATTTTACATCTTTTGCCCTTTTAGCAAAGGCTTTCAGGTCTTTTTTTGCCTGTCTTAAATTGTTACTCATGATTTCTCCTTTTTATATTTTTATAATTTAATTTTTATTTAAAGTTTTTTAATATTTTTTCCCTTTTTTTAAAAATTTTTTTTCATAAAACTGCATCTAATCCACAAAAATCCAATGTTTATTCAATTCTTTCAGTTTAATTCAAAAGAAATTTGAATATACTTTCAATCTGAACTTATTACATTATATCATTTTTTTATTTTCATTACAATATATTTTTATCCTAAAATTTTTTTTGTTGTTTATAAATTGCATTATTTTTATATTTAATTTATATAAAAAAAATGATAACTGCTGAACAATGAAAAATAAAAAATTTGTTCTTTATCTCTTGATTTTTATTGAAAAAAATGATAATATATTGTGTAACTTGCGTATATTGAATTATATAGCATTTTATTTCATAAGTAAAAATTATTGAAAGGAGAAAATAAATGGCACATTCAAAATCATCTAAAAAAAGAGTTTTTATTGGTGAAAGAAATGCAGCTAGAAGTCAAGCTATTAAAAGCAGAACTAGAACTTTCGTAAAAAAAGTGCTTGCAGCTGTTGAAGCTAAAAATGTCGACGAAGCTAAATCAGCATTAAATGCAGCATATAAAGAATTAGATAAAGCTGTAACAAAAGGTGTTCTAAAGAAAAACACTGCATCAAGAAAAAAATCTAGATTAACATTAAAAGTTAATTCATTGGCAAATTAATTTTTTTGCCATTGATTGATTTTAAAAAAATTTTTTTAAGATTAATAAAAATAAAAGACTATCCCATTTTTAAGATAGTCTTTTTTATTTATATTTCAAAGTTTCAAAAGATTAGTTTTTTCTAAATAGCGAACAAATCTCCATTATCAGCATATTAACTCCAGTTTCCATCTCGATTTTTCCCATTTTTATATCTCTTTCAATTTCCCAGCATCTAAAAACTAATTTTCTTAAATTGGCATTTGTATAATTTGATTCAAGTTCCAGCTTTTTAAAAATCACATAAGAATTTGGAATTCGGTTATTAGATTTAAAAACTTCCTTTATTTCCTCAAATTCCATTTTGAAAGTGTTATAATTTCTACTAAACTGGCGTCCTCGTTTTTTTAATGAACTTATTTTATACATCGTTTCAAGCTCGCTGTAAAGAGAATACAAAATTCCCATATATTCTTTCTTCTGCTCCAAATATCTCATTACATCCGCTGGATTATTAAGCAATATATTCCGTGTCATCTCATAAATTTGATATTCCTTTTCAACCGACACAACATTTTTTATTTTTTCAATATCAAACTTCTCTCCATTCAGAAAAATCTTAATTTTCGCTACTTCATTTCTAACTTTAAACGGATTGTTCCCAATCATCTCCAAAAGCAATGCCAGATCCCTGCCGTTTATTCCCAATTCATCTATGACATAGGCCCGTATTTCCTCCTCAGTCTCCTTCTGAAACAAAAAAACTTCCATTTTCTTATTTTTTCCCAGTTCACCCAGCAGATTTTTTAACTTTACCCCAAATTTCCCATCTTCTTTATTATAATCAATAACAATTTCCTTATTTGTGATTTCAAGTTTTGATATATATTTCAAAATTTCCTCAATATTTTTCAGTTTTTCTGCCCTTTTTAACACAACCAGTTCCTGACTTGAAAATATCGAATTAATATTAATTTTTTCCAAAAATTTTTCATTTTCCTTTAAATCTGCATCAAAAAAGCTTTCACTAATCCCCACATTTTCTTTCCGTATTTTTTCCAAAATCTCAAAATACTTAAATTCCCTCTGTTTTTTCCCTCCAATAAAATAAATCATTTATTTCCTCGCACTTTTAATCTAAAACAAAAAAATGTCTTCTAATTTTATTTTTTTACTCATTAATTCAAACAACTAATCCTTAGGCACATCATAAACCTGACGACAAACTGGACATTCTAAATATTCTTTTCTACCACTTATTGGAAAAACTGGTATCCAAAACAAAGTAAACCAGTCACGATATTCCATAAAATTCCAGTCAGATGTGTTGTTACATCTTGAACAATGACAGTTTTCTAGTGTTCCTAAATTTTTAAATTTTCTTTTTGTTCCAAATACTAAAATCATTTTAAATAAAGTCACCTCTTAATTTTTGAGTAAAATTGCTCCCACTCCTATAAAGTGGGAGACATTATTAATCTTCTTTTTCAACTTCCAGCAATTTCAATCTCAAATCATCTTCAAGAACTTGTTCTTCAATTCCCGCAGGTGCTCCAGTCATCAAGTCTTGCCCTTTATTAGTTTTAGGGAATGGAATTACTTCTTTTATTGAATCTTCCTTCAACATTGCCATAAGCCATCTGTCAATTCCGTAAGCAAGTCCTCCATGTGGTGGAACCCCATATTTCAACACTTCCAAGAAGAATCCAAATTTGTCTTCTAATTCTTCTTGACTAAATCCTAATTTTTCAAAAACTTTCGCCTGTAAATCTTCATCGTGAATTCTAATACTTCCTCCACCAATTTCATAACCATTTAAGACAATATCATATGAATCTGTCTTAATTTTTGCAAGTTCATTCGTATCAAGATATTTTCTATCTTCTTCCTTAATCGAAGTAAACGGATGGTGTTGCGCTTTATATCTATTTTCTTCTTCACTCCATTCAAACATAGGAAAATCAACTACCCATAAGAATTTAAATGCATTTTTGTCAATTAATTCCAACTCTTCTCCCAGTTTCAATCTCAATGCTCCCAATCCATCATGCACAACTTTATATTTATCAGCCAAAATTAACGCAACTTCATTATTTTTGATTCCCAATTTTTCAATAATTTGTGTCAATTTTTCTTCCGAGAAGAATTTCGCAATTGGAGAATTTATCTCTCCATTTTCATTCATTTTAATATACGCTAAACCTTTTGCTTTAAAGTATGTTTTCACATAATCTTCCAAATCTTTTATATATTTTCTCGAGAATTTTTCCGCATTTGGTGCAACAATTGCTTTCACATTTCCACCATCTTTCAACGCATTTTCAAAAACACCAAATCCACAATCAGCAGTTTCTTCTGACAAATCAATCAATTTCATATCAAATCTCAAATCTGGCTTATCTGAACCATAAAAATTCATTGCATCATCATAGCTCATTCTTGGAAATTTTTCAGTAATTTCAATTCCTGTAACATCTTTAAATACTGTCTTCGTCAATTCTTCAGCCATTGAAATCACATCTTCTTGCTCAACAAACGACATTTCCACATCTAATTGAGTAAATTCAGGCTGTCTGTCCGCTCTCAAATCTTCATCTCTAAAACATTTTGCTAACTGATAATATTTGTCAATTCCAGAAACCATAAGTATTTGCTTAAACAATTGTGGTGATTGTGGCAATGCATAAAAATCTCCTTTGTTAGTTCTACTTGGCACAATAAAATCTCTCGCTCCTTCAGGTGTCGCTTTTGCCAAAATCGGAGTATCAACATCCAAAAATCCATTTTCATTCATAAATTTTCTAATTGAAAACAGCATATCGTTTCTTTTAATAATATTATTCAACATTTTCGGTCTTCTAATATCCAAATATCTATAAGTCAATCTCATATTTTCACTAAGATTCCCAGTTTCACTAATTTCAAACGGTAACTGTTTCGCTCGACTTAAAACTTCAATTTTTTTAGCTTCAATCTCAATATCCCCAGTTGGAATATTTTTATTTTTACTACTTCTTTCAGCCACAACTCCTGTAACCTTCAAAACCCATTCATTCTTATATTTTCTAGCTTCCTCAAAAAGCTCACTCCCAGAAACTTCCTCATTCAACAAAACTTGAGTAACCCCGTATCTATCCCTCAAATCAATAAACACAAAGTGCCCCAAATCTCTAACTTTAGAAATCCATCCTGACAAAGTCACTTCTTCGCCAATATTTTCCATTCTTAATTCATTTAATTTATAGTTTCTATACATTTTCTTTCCTTTCTTTATTTAATGATTTTATATTTTTTCTATAAAATTTAATACAATCTATTTTTTTACAATTTATTTTATTTCATTCCAACTTTTTTCCACAACTTTTTGCATTTCTATCACATCTTTTGGTAATCCTTCAACAGTTATTTCATAAAGCTTGTCTTTCACAATAACACCATTTTTAATCATTGATTTCCCTTGAAATTCTGTCAATACAAACCGCATTCCTTTATAACCATTCAAAATTACTGGTTCTAGGGACATTTTATTTTCAGAGACTCCTGCTTTTTTATATTTATCATACACATTTTTTAACATTTTTTCTACTGCCTTTTCTGAATTCATATTTTTGTACTCTTTAGCTAAATCATATGATATAAGCGTGTAAATATCACCATTTCCTTTGCTTATTTGCATTGCATATACTGGTAATCTAACATCAGCAAATAATGTCCAACCTTCTGTTTTAGGATATTCGATAAAACCTACTTTTTCATTTCCAAATCTACCTTTTTCAAAATATTTCATCGAATCCATATATATTTTTCTCTTTTCATTTTCAACTTTTTCAACTATCTCTTGTCCCTTTTCTGAATTCAAATCTAATAAACATTCAATATGTCCAGCAGGTTTATAACAATTTTCAGAATATAAACTTAATGAACTAATCAAAAATAACGCTGTAAAAAATATCTTTTTCATCTTCATACTCCTTTAGATTTCTTATTTCAAAATCTTCAAAACTTCCTCAAAACTGTATTTTTCCTGCTCCCCAGTACTAAATTTCTTAACCGTAATCACATTTTCATCTCGTTCTTCTTCCCCTAAAATCAACACATATTCAGCATTTTCACGGTTTGCCTTTTTCATTTGTGCTCCAAAACTTTTTGCATTATAGTCAAAGTTTACTTTAATGCCATTTTTTCTAAGTTCATTTACTGTTTTCACAAAATATTCTTTTGTATCATCGAAATAAATCACATAAATTTTTTCTTCATTTTCAGAAATTATAGAATCGTCCATTAACATTGCAATTCTTTCCATTCCAGCGGCAAATCCAATTCCGGGAACTTTCGCATTTCCTAATATTTCAAGCAATCTGTCATATCGTCCACCCGCTAGAACTGTCGCCTGTGACCCCAATTTATTCGATTTAATTTCAAAAACCGTGTCCGAATAATAATCAAGTCCTCTAACCAATTTATCATTCACGACATAATTCACGCCCAACAATTCCAAATATTTTTTAGTATCTTCAAAATATTTTTTACTTTCTTCATCCAAATAATCGTAAAGTTTTGGTGCATTTTTAAACTCTTCCTGATCACCTTTATCCTTAGAATCCAAAGCTCTCAAAGGATTTTTCTCATATCTTTTTTGCGAATCTTCACTCAATTTATCAAGTCTTTCAAACATAAATTTTTTCAAATCTTCAATATATTTTTTTCTCGACTCAACATTTCCCAAGCTGTTAATCTCCACAACTAAGCCAGTAATTCCAAGCTCTTCAAGAAAATCACAACCCATTTTAATAATTTCTGCATCTAAATAAGCACTTCTCACACCAAACATTTCCACTCCAGTTTGATGAAATTCTCTCATTCTACCTTTTTGCGGTGCTTCGTATCTGTACATTGGACCATTGTAAAACCATTTCACTATTGGAGAAGACTTATGAAATCCAGCTTCAAGATATGCTCTTACAACTCCAGCAGTTCCTTCTGGACGCATTGTGACATTTCTTTCTCCCTTATCCTTGAAATCATACATTTCTTTTGAAACAACATCAGTTTCATCTCCAACACCTCTTCTAAAAAGCTCCGTTTCTTCTAAAATCGGCGTAATTATTCTCTCAAATCCATATTTTCCAAAAACTTTTTTTGAAGCATCTACAATCGCATCGTATTTTTTCACATCATCAGAATATCTATCTTTCATTCCTTTTAAGGCAGCTATCATATTTTTTTCCTTTCTTAAATTAATATCGTCAATTTTATTTTATAGATTATTATACCACAATTGGCTAAAGATTTTAAGATGTGGGATTTCATAATTAATCTTTTCATTCAACATCTTTATTTGTAAAATCACATCTAGTTAACTGCTCCATCGCATGTTTTCTTATCATTTCTTCATCACTTTGTAACAATAATTCCAATTTCTCTTTCGCCTTAGGAGTATTTATATCCCCTAAAGCAAAGCAACATTTTCTCACTAATGCGAAATTATCATCCCAACGGTATTTTTCAAAATTTGAAGTTGCTAATTTATAAAGACATTCTACCGTAGACGGCAACTCCATTTCCATGAAGTAAATAGCAATATCTTCGTGTTTTCCATGCCATTCTTCTTTTGTTAATTTGCATAAAATATCAACAAATTTTT